>DCUS01000054.1:14634-17584 GCA_002327885.1 Syntrophaceae bacterium UBA2208 | reverse complement strand
CCTAACCGAAAGTTATCCCTTTCCGTCCTCGAAAGAGCCAGATAATGGTCAATGCAACTTAGCATCTTATCTTTTTCTTCCGGAAGCTTTCCTTCCACTTCTTCGAGAAGGTTCAAAATGTGATCGCTGACAAAATTACTTGTAATTCCATCCAGATGTTCGATTAAAAGTCTTTCCTCCTCCGCGATCTTATCATCGTTCTGCAAAATAAATTCCTTTTTCTCAATTTTTTGATAAAGGGGCATCGTCTTTAAAACCTTCAATGTTCGAACCCGGATGAAGTCCGGGTCGATCTGGTTAAGAACCTTTGCGGTTTCAAGAGCGTGTTCGCGCCACATTCCATTTCCTCCCAACCCGAGAAGGACATATTCCGAGAGGGAGATTCCGGATTCTTTTACCTTCCTGCCCGCTTCAATATGTTCCCGGGCAGTTACCCCTTTCTGGATAGCCTGAAGGAGAGGATCATACCCCGACTCCAGACCGATATGAATTCTGGAAAGTCCAGCTCGATAAAGGTCTTGAAGTTCTTCAACTTTCTTTTTTGAAACCGTTTTAGCTCGAGCATAAGTGGTGATTCTTTCGATGGGAGGAAAGGTCTCTTTCAAATAATTTAGCACTTCAACCAATATAGGGGTTTTCAGTATCAAGTTGTCGCCATCCTGAAGAAAGACATTCTTTCCCCCCCCATGAAGCCATAAAGCGACGCTCCGAAAACCATCCGAATAATGCTGAGGCTCCTGTAAAATGAGATTGACCAGTGGGGCCGTGATCTCCCCTCCGAATCCATACCGCCACGATAAGGCCTTGATTTCGGAAACGATCTCCTGGACGATATCAATATCTTTCTTTATCTCCTCGACATTTCTCAGGCTAAATTTTTCTTTTTTATAGGTATAACAAAATTCACACCGGTTCCAGGGACAATTCCTCGTCACCCGTAGCAGGAGGCTGTAGGCTTCGCTGGGCGGACGAATGGGACCTTGCTCAAAATAAAATTTCGTCATTGTGTGAACCCTGTGCAGTAAGGGGGATGTCTTTAAATATTATCCTTTCCCCCTCACGGAACGAAATATCCCCACGATCCTCTTCGACGGATCAATTCATTTTACACGAACCCCAAGGGATGAAGAAGGTCATTCGGGTCGATCTTTAAAATAAAAAAGATTTTTTGCTCGATGCCATAGATTTCTCTTTCCATTCGATCCAAATAATCGATAGCCTCCCGATCCCTCCCATATCGTTCCTTAAGATCACTAAACCTCTCCTCTAATGGAACGATACGATCGTGCATCACACGTTTATCCGCATAATTGACGATTTCCTCTTCAGAGATGGACGAAGGGTCATTCTCTTTCTTTAACCAAATATGTTGCCCCACAACCTCACCGACCCGTTCATATCCGATCCCCTTTAAAAGCTGAGCCCCTGTCCTGGCATGGTCTTCCTTTGTCTTAAGACACTCTGTTTTCGTCAGGTCATGTAATAAAGAGGCTGCCTCCACTAAATCGAGAGAAATCCTCTCACCTCTTTTGTTCAACTCAGTAGCAATGAAAAGGGCGACTTTGGCCACCTCAAGGCTATGGGCAATAATGTTTTCCAGCATTCCATACTCTCCCATCAACCTCAAGCATTCTTTCCTGTTGGGGATCATCTTCTTCTCCAAATTCTCATTTCTCTTCTTTCTGATCGATCTTTTTATCCAGCAAGGGCAAGGAAGGTTGGCTTTCTATCTGTTCTAATTTTAAACTGAATTTATCGAGCCGCCGCCTGGCATCCTCAAATTTATTCGTGGCATTGGCGATATGTTTCCCGATTAACTGGAAATCCCCCTGAAAGTTTTCTAACTCTTTATTCAAACCTGCCAGTGAATCCAGTATCCTCTGGGCATCTTTTTCAATTTTTAACCCTCTCAACCCGAGGACAATCACCTGAAGATAGGCGAAGAAAGAATTGGGGGAAACCGGAATCACTTTTTTCTTGAGCGCATAATTCAAAATCCCCTTCTCCTCTCCTGAGGCCTCGTCTTTGGTGATGGTCTCGTAATAAACATTTTCAGCGGGTATATATAAAAGGGCGAAATCGTAAGTCCCCTCCAGAGGCAAGATGTATTTGCTGGCAATGTCGTCAACATGTTTCCTAACATCTCTGGAGAAGGCCTTCTGATACGTTTTTCTCTCCTCCTCGCTTTTACATTCAATGATTCTCTTAAAATTATCAAGTGGGAATTTGGAATCGATCGGAACAAGTTTCCCGCCGAGCCTCACCACCGCATCCACTCTTTCTCCGCTGGAAAATGAATATTGAAGAGTGAAAAATTCATTGGGAAGAATCTGAGATAGCAATTCCCCTAAAAATTGTTCTCCCACTCCACCTCTCAACTTGGGCGGTTGAAGAATTTCCTGAAGGGTGGAAATGTCTTTCCCGACTTCAAAAATTCGCTTGCTGGCCTCTGAAAGCTCGCCGATATTCTTCTGGACATCTCCGATCACCCTGGCCGCATTGTCCAGCCGTTTGTTAATCTCCCCGCTGGAACTCTGGAGCTGCCGATTGACTTGGTCCGTAATGCCCCTCAACTGTGTGTTGATAGCATCTTGCTGCTGGGTCAGCTGTGAAATATTTTTAGCAAGTCCATCGCTCATTTGTTCTCTCAGTTTTTCTATCTGCTGCTGCATGAGGGACCACATCATCTGGGAGGATGAATCCGTTTTAATCTCTTCAAGCCTCCTTCTCCACCTCTGTTCCATTAAGATCAAGAGCACTAGGATGACTGCAACGACCAGACCTAAAAGCCAATAAAGACTTTGCATTTTTACTCCTTCAGGCTTCCTCTTCCCAGGGGAAGTGGGCTGCTCCCGTTATTGGAAATGGTGACGATCAATTTTCTCTGGGAGTTGAGAAAAAGATTGGTAATGATGAGGTCAGGGAAAGAGTCGGGTTGAGGAATGGGTGG
>DCUS01000054.1:0-14579 GCA_002327885.1 Syntrophaceae bacterium UBA2208 | reverse complement strand
TAAAGATCATCGGCTTTAGGCGGAGGGGAATAAATGTCTATCTTCAAACATAATGGGGGCCATTTCGGGAGGTAACATGAAAGAATTCATTGATCTTAGAAGTGACACCGTGACCTGCCCTACGCCAGACATGAGAAAGGTGATGGCAGAAGCAGAGGTGGGCGATGATGTGTTTGGGGAAGATCCGACTGTAAATACCCTCCAGGAAAGAGTGGCCATCCTTCTCGGAAAAGAGGCCGCTCTCTTCGTTCCTTCCGGCACGATGGCCAATCAGTTGTCCATTAAATCCCTTACCCGGTCAGGGGACGAAGTGATCATTGAGTCATCTTCTCATGCCTATAATTTTGAGGGAGGAGCTGGAGCCGCCCTTTCAGGCGTACAATTTAATTGCTTGAAAGGGATTCGGGGTATTCTTGACGCCTCTCAGATCGAAGAGGCCATCAGACCTGCTGACCACCATTTTGCTGTCACAAAATTGATCTGCCTTGAAAACACACACAATCGGGGCGGTGGATCCATCTACCCCCTTGAAAAAATGACTGAGATCTATCGATTGGCACAATCCAAGGGAATTCTCATTCATCTGGATGGCGCCAGGCTCTGGAACGCCTCGGTCGCCTCGGGAATCAAACCACACGAATATGCGCAACGGGCGGATTCCGTATCGGTCTGCATTTCCAAAGGGTTGGGGGCTCCCATTGGCTCCCTCGTCGCAGGTTCTAAAGGATTCATCGAATGCGTTCATCGTTTTCGAAAAATGTTTGGTGGGGGGATGCGCCAGGCAGGAATCATTGCCGCGGCTGGAGTTTACGCTTTAGACCATCATCTCGAACGTTTGAAAGAAGACCACCAAAATGCGAAACGCTTGGCAGTGGGTCTGAAAGAATGTAAGGGAGTTTCAATTGATCCGAAACATGTGGAAACGAATATTGTCATTTTTGATATCACCGAAACAGGGATGACAGCGCTCCAGGTCGCTGAAGCAATGAAGAAGGAGGGCGTCCTCATCCATGCTTTTGGCAAGACTCAAATTCGTCTGGTCACCCATCTGGATGTAAGCAGTAAGGATATCGAGACAGCATTGAAAACTTTTATAAAGGTTCTAACCAGAAAAAGTTAAAGACAGGGGTTTCTTGAGATGAAAATCCGTGTTTTGCTCAAAGGTGTAGGCGACCCTTAACAGCATCCCTTCATCGAAGTGTTTCCCCATGATCTGTAGTCCGATTGGAAGTCCCTCATGGTTAAACCCACAGGGAATAGAGACGGCAGGAATTCCGGTTAGATTCACAGGAATGGTATGAATATCGGACAAGTACATCTGGAGAGGATCTTTCGTTTTTTCACCGATACGAAAGGCGGGTGTGGGTGCGGTGGGCGACAGAATGACATCCACTTTCTGAAATGCTTCCTCAAAATCATTTCTCATCAAAGTTCTCACCTGTGAGGCTTTCCGGTAGTAGGCCTCATAATATCCAGCGGACAGGACATAGGTTCCAAGCATGATCCTCCGCTTCACTTCCTCTCCGAATCCTTCTGATCGGGTCCGGGTATACATCTCCATCAGATCCCGATGCCCTTTCGAACGGAGGCCGTACTTCACCCCATCATATCGGGCCAGATTGGAACTGGCTTCAGCGGTCGCAAGGATGTAATAGACAGCCACGGCATATTCCGTACGGGGCAAGGAAATTTTCCGAATTTCTGCTCCCCATTTTCTAAAAAAAACAATTGCTTCTTTAACGGACCGTTCGACCTCGGAATCCATTCCCTCCATGAAATATTCATCCGGAATCCCGATGCGAATCCCCTTGACGTCCTTTTTCAATGATTGTTTATAATCCGGAACAGGCACATTGACAGACGTTGAATCATGTGGGTCATAACCACTGATCGCATTCATCAGAATAGCGCTGTCCTCCACATCTTTTGTGATCGGACCGATTTGATCCAGGGAGGAGGCAAACGCCACCAGTCCATATCTGGATACCCTGCCATAAGTGGGTTTCAACCCGACCACTCCGCAACAGGCGGCGGGTTGTCGAATTGAGCCTCCTGTATCCGTTCCCAGAGCGGCAATACATTCGTCTGCCGCTACCGCCGCCGCCGAGCCACCGCTGGACCCTCCTGGAATCCGTTCCAGATCCCAGGGATTACGAGTCACCTGAAATCCTGAGTTTTCAGTGGAGGACCCCATGGCAAACTCGTCCATGTTCAGTTTCCCCAAAAATACAGCCTCTCTCTCCTTAAGTTTTTCGATCACGGTCCCGTCATAAAATGGGATATAGTTTTCTAAAATCTTAGATGCGCAGGTGGTCCGAATCTCTTTGGTGCAAAGGATATCTTTCAGACCGATGGGGATCCCTGCGAGGTCACCAATTTCCTCCCCTTTCGCAATCTTGCGATCAACTTGATCGGCCTGACGAAGGGCCTTCTCCTCTGTCAACATAAGATAGGCCTTGACTTTCCCCTCCACCTCATGAATCCGACGATATAGGGATTCCGTCGCTTCTTTGGAGGTCACCTTTTTCTTAACGAAAAGGTCATGCAACTGGTGAATGGTTAATGAGTGTAAGTCCATATTTAATCTGCCACTGGAATGTTGGAATGATGGAACGTTGGAATAATGGGTTAAGAAAATGTCTTGCAAATTCTCTGTGTCTGTTGGATTTGACCCATCATTCCATTATTCCATTTGTCGTAAGTTATTCGATGATTTTCGGCACTTTAAAATGGCCATCCTCTTCGTCGGGAGCGATCGCCAGGACCTCTTTCTGTGGGAAAGAAGGTTTCACCTCATCTTCCTTAAAAACATTAGAGATGGGAATCACATGGGAAGTGGGTTCCACTCCGGTCGTATCGATTCCATTCAATTGTTCCATATAGTTGAGTATTTGCTCCAATTGCTTTCCGAAAGTGATCTTTTCCTCTTCGGTCAACTCCAGGCGAGCCAACTTTGCTACTTTTTCAATATCCATTTTCATCTGTTCGGCCCCTCAACGCATCCCATCAACGCCATCCCATCAAGGCGTCAATCGCTTCTATTCCAACCTCTCTTTTATTTTATTCAGGCTCTCTTCTAACTTCCCACGTTGGCGATGAAACTCCAGTGCTTTTTCTTTAACTTCCTGAACAATCGTCGGGGGGGCTTTAGAAAGGAATTGTTCATTGGAGAGCTTCTTCATGATGAAGGCGCACTCCTTCTCAATTTTTGATATCTCCTTTTGGAGCCTTTTGGCTTCTTCTTCCATGCGTGATCGATCCATCGGGACGAATATTTCAACCTCCCGAACAACAGCAAAAGCGCTGTAGAGAGGCTTTTCGAGATCCCCGCCGAAATGGAACTCCTTGACCCAGGCGAGGAGTTGAATGAAGGGCTGATTCTCCCGTAGCCGTTCCTCCATCTCTTTATTCTTGGTTCTGAAAAGAACCATGATTGGTTCTCCTGGAGGCAGGTTCATCTCTCCACGAATATTCCGGAGGGCATTGACCACCTCAACGACCAGTGCCATCTGGCCTGCCACTGTTTCATCATCGTATGGTCCATCGGTTTTTGGAAATTCGGCAATCATAATGGATTCATTTTCGTTTCGTTTTGGAAGTTGTTGCCAGATTTCTTCCGTGATAAATGGCATAAAGGGATGAAGCAGTTTGAGAACAGCATCGAGGACTTCCAAAAGTGTCCGCTGGGTGAGTGCCCTTCCCTTCTTTTCTCCTTCCTGATAGAGGGTCAGCTTCGATAGTTCCAGATACCAGTCGCAGAATTCATGCCAGATGAATTGGTAAAGGGCATGAGCCGCCTCATTGAATTTATACTCTTCCAATGCCTTCTGGACATCCCGTATCGTCTGGTTCAATCTTCCACGGATCCATCGGTCTGGAAGGCTGAACTCTCCCGGGTTGACCTCCCGGGACATTTCATCGATGTTGAATTTCTCCAGATTCATCAGGACAAACCGGGAGGCATTCCAGATTTTATTAGCAAAGTGGCGGTAACCTTCTGTCCTGGATTCCGAAAGTTTTAAATCACTTCCAGGCATGGTCAACGCGGCGAGGGTGAAACGGAGCGCATCCGCACCAAAACGGTCGATGAGATCAAGAGGATCTACCACATTCCCCCGGGTCTTAGAATATTTTTCACCCTTCTCATCCCTCACCAGGCCGTGGATATAAACATCCCTGAAGGGAACATCGCCCATAAATTTCAAGCCCATCATCATCATCCTTGCCACCCAGAAGAAGAGGATATCGAAACCGGTGACCAGAACGGAGGTCGGGTAGAATCGTTTCAATTCCTTCGTCTCTTTCGGCCATCCCATGGTCGAGAAAGGCCATAGGGCGGAACTGAACCAGGTGTCCAAAACATCGGTTTCAGGAGTCAAGAGACCAAAACCACATTTGGGACAGGAAGCCGGTGTTTCCTTCGATACAACCACCTCTTCGCATTGCCCGCAATACCAGGCCGGGATGCGATGACCCCACCAGATCTGTCGTGAAACGCACCAATCCTTGATATTCTCCATCCATTCAAAATAAGTTTTCTCCCACATAACAGGGATGATTCGGGTACGGCCTTCTCGAACGGACTCGATGGCTGTTTTGGCCAAGGGTTTGGTTTTGACAAACCACTGCAGGGAAAGGTTGGGCTCCACGATGGTTTTACAACGGTAACAATGACCCACCTTGTGGCGGTAGTCCTCAATTTTTATCAGCACCCCATCCCGCTGAAAATCTTCAACGACCTGCTGTCGACACTCAAAACGATCCAGCCCTTGATAAGGACCTGCGTTGGGGTTCATTCGACCCGTTTCATCGATCACCTTGACCTGCTCAAGATGATGATTCAATCCTATTTCAAAATCATTAAAATCATGGGCTGGGGTGATCTTCAGACAACCTGTTCCGAATTCGATATCCACATAGCGGTCTGCAATAACAGGAATCTCCCGATGGATAACGGGAAGAATGATTTTCTCTCCAATCACGGATTGGTAGCGTTTATCTTCCGGGTTGACAGCGACCGCGGTGTCGCCGAACATCGTCTCCGGTCGAGTGGTTGCCACAATGACGGAACGATCGCTTTCCTTGAAGGGATATTTCAGGTGGTACAGTTTTCCCAGAGTTTCCTGGTGTTCTACTTCCAGATCGGACAAAGCGGTTTGACACCGGGGGCACCAGTTGATGATATAATGGCTGCGGTAAATCAGACCTTCCTGATAGAGACGGACGAACACTTCTTTCACCGCCTCAGAGAGGCCTTCATCCATTGTAAACCGTTCACGGCTCCAATCACAAGAAGCCCCCAGCTTCTTCAACTGGCTGATGATGGTTCCTCCGGACTGTTCTTTCCACTTCCAGACCCTCTGGATAAACTTCTCTCTTCCGAGGGTGTGTCGGCTCTCGCCATCCTCGGAAAGCTGTTTTTCTACGACGTTCTGAGTTGCAATGCCTGCATGGTCCGTCCCGGGCATCCAAAGGGCATTATAGCCTTTCATTCTTTTAAATCGAACCAGTATGTCCTGGAGGGTGTTGTTCAGTGCGTGTCCAATATGAAGGACGCCGGTGACATTTGGGGGAGGGATAACAATAGAATAGGCTTTCCGCTCTGAATTTTCATCGGCCCTGAAATAGCTAAGTTTCTCCCAATGACGATACCACTTTTCCTCCACCTGGTGGGGGTCATAAGATTTGTCCAATATTTTTGAGGCCATGAATACACCTTTCGTCCTCCCTATTCCTTTTCTTCCTTCTGAAGCCGTTTGATTTCCTCCTGAATCGCCCTCTCCGCCAAATCCGGGACAACTTCCCTCACCAAATTCTCAATGCGCTCAATGGTCAGTCCGACAATATTCTTGGTCATCTCGGGGACGAGTTTTTTAACGACCTCTTCCATCATCTCCTGAACCCTTTGAGAAATGGCCTCTTGCATCTGTTTATTTACAGTCCCCGTTAAAGGACGAACTTCTTCGGCCGCCCATTGGGGAGTCCCGATCTCTTCTCCCCCCTCCCATCTTATCTCTTCGGCCGTGACTTCCTCCGGTTCCTCCGTGACGCCGATTTCTTCCTCTCCTAAAATCTCTTCTAAAAATTCGTCCGGGAATTCCTCTTCCGGAAGCTCCTTCAGCTCTTCCTCTTCTACGGACCCCTCTACGGAGAGAATATCTTCCGAAATTTCTTTCTTGGGCTCTTCCAGATGAAAGGGTTCGAGTTCCCCTTCAAAAAGATTTGATTTTACTTCCCTCCTTAGGGCTGCTTCGAATTCTTTTAGTTTTAAAGGTCTTTCTTCAAGCTCCTCCATCTTGTTTGGCTCTTCCTCAACCGCCACGGTTTCGCTTTGAGAAGGCCATTCTCCTTCTAAAGAGGGCTTGAGTTGTTCCACCTGTTCAAGAATTTCCTCCAATTTGATCTTCCGGAAAAGTTCATCTTCGGGTGCGGTTTCTTTCGGGGGCCCTTCCTTTTCCAATTCGAGGCCTAATTCTTCCGTCTCCTCCTCGAAACGGAATTCCTTCTCTTTTTCCGCTGGTTTTTCATCCAGGTCAGGCTTTTCCCAGGATTCCAGCGGAGCGATTTCCCCGAGGGGCTCTTCTTTCTCTGGTCTTTCTTTAGGGAAAAAGTCATGGATGCTCATGTTCGTTTCGGGCTCTTCTACGACATCAATCAATTCGATGACTTCTTCTTCCTCCTCTTCTATCTCACCCAGTAAAAACTCTTCCATCTCCCCGTTTTTCTTTCCAAAAGCCGCCTCTGTCAGTTGGTCCACCAGATTGAGAACCTTATCTTCATCAAGAGGTTTGGAGATGACTCCCTCTGCCCGCACTTCCTGACGGTCCTTCTCTGTGATCTCGCTAAAAATATCTGAGACAAGAAGGAACGGGATGTGCTGGAACTCCGGATCTCCCTTGAGAATTCCGCATAACTCCAACCCGTCCATTTTATGAAGCCCTGTCTCCGAGGCAATAATCATATCCGGCTTGGATAGTTTTATTCGGAGAAGAGCATCCTCCCCGCTTTCGGAGAATATGAGGTGATAATCAGTGGTTTCAAAAATCCTTTGAAACTCTTTCTGATCGGCCTTATCCGCATCAGCGATTAGAATTTCATTTGCCATTCTCCGGTCTCCTTTGATGATGGGAGATAACTGATCATCCCTTTTTAATTCGTATTTTTCTATCACATGAGATAAGCAATGTCAAGAAAATCAAAGTATTTTGCATCACACATCAGCGACTGGTCAAAGTGCTATAAATATATCTTTTTCTTCCTCTACAGAACCACCCACGGAAGAGGCAGGAAAAGTTTTTCGTAAAGACTGAATGCGTAACGGTCTGTCATGCCGGCTAAAAAATCACAGACACATCGATCCAGGGAGTCATAAAGCGACTCCATTTTAATCAGGGATAAAAAATAATCTGGATGCCCAACCAGATATTCATAAAGCTCTCTCAAAATCTTTGTCGCTTTATGGAAATCATTATGAACGGCCTCGCTCTCGTAGACGCGCTCCCAGAGGAATTCCCGGAGGCCCCACATCCCTGAAAGAACCTTTTTTGAAATAGAAAGCCTGCCTCCGCCTGCCCGAAGAGTTTCCTGGATCATATCATTGACCATGGTATTAATTCGTTGTGAATGGGTATTGCCCAACTCTCTCAGACAATCCCCGGGGATATCCTTCTCCGAGATCACCCCTCCCCGGATTGCATCATCAATGTCATGGTTAATGTAGGCAATGATATCCGCAATCCGAACCACCTGGCCCTCTAACGTAAAAGCCATCGCTTCGATCTTCTCACAGAGGATCTCCCCCTTCCCTTTGGTGTGTTTTAAAATGCCATCCCTGACTTCCAGCGTGAGATTTAATCCCTTTCCATCCTTCTCCAACCGATCAACGACTCGAAGGCTTTGGTCGGCATGGTTGAATCCCCCCGGAACGATTTCATTGAGGGTATCCTCCCCCGCATGACCAAACGGGGTATGTCCTAAATCGTGTCCCAGGGAGATCGCCTCCGTTAAATCCTCATTGAGGTGAAGGGCTTTGGCAATGGTCCGAGCAATTTGAGAAACTTCCAGGGCATGTGTCAACCGGGTCCGGTAATGATCCCCCATGGGAATGAGGAAGACTTGAGTTTTATGTTTCAATCTTCTAAACGACTTGGAATGAACGATCCGATCCCGGTCGTGCTGGAAAGGTGGCCGAAGCGGGCATTCCTCCTCAACGATCTGGCGGCCTCTGGTCATTGAACTGAATGTTGCAAAAGGAGAAAGGATCTTTTTTTCGCGCTCCTCTAACTCCTCCCGGATGGTCTTTGACAATTGACAAGCCTCCCTGCAATCGAATATGCTGTGATGGTGTTCAACTTATCATAAAACAGAGGCTTTATCAAACTGAACTTCAATGGATTTGAATCAAGTGACAAAAAAAATCCATCAGGATCCGATTCTCTCCAAACTGGCGAAACTGGCGAAAGAAAAGGAGATCCCCCTTTTTTTAGTGGGCGGTTATCTTCGAGATTTATTCATTGGCTCACCGAGAAAGGACTATGACTTTACCCTGTCCAGGACAGCCTCTTTTTTCATCCCCGCCATCGAAGAAGCCCTTCACCTGCACTTTTTTAAAGTGGGGAAGGAGGAAAAAAATACCACCACGTATCGAACCATGAAAGAGGAAATGTCCGTCGATCTCACTTTGTTGCATGGGGACACGATCGAAGAAGACCTTTTAAGAAGAGATTTCACCATCAATGCCATGGCTGTTTCTCTTTCGCAGGAAACTTTTCACGGAGTGGAAGGGAGTTTGAGGGATATTGAAAAGAAGTGCATCCGAACCGTCTCAAACCATTCCATCGATCAAGACCCATTAAGGATGTTACGGGCGATTCGTTACCAGTGCACCCTCGATGGTTTTCACCTGGAGGAGGGATTGAGGGAGGAAATTTCATTAAAAAAGGAAAAGATCCTCCGCATCCCCGGAGAGCGGATCAAAGCGGAATTCGATCAAATTCTCCTCTCCCCTTGTCCTTCGATCGGAATGAGATCCCTTTTCGAATCTGAATTAATCTTTGTTCTTTTTCCGGAGCTGAGGGGTTTGGAAAACCTTGGCCAAAATGAACACCACCATCTGGACGTTCTTTCCCATCTCCTCCTCATGACGGAAAAAATATCATGGGCGTTCGAATGGGTGGCTCAGAACCATCAGGAGATTTCCCTCACCCATGAGGACCGTCTCTCTTTATATTATGCCGCCCTCTTCCACGACATCGGCAAACAAGATAGTTATTCAAAAGACGAAAAAGGAAAAGTCCATTTCTATGAGCATGAAACCTTTTCCGTTCAGGCGGCAGAGAAAATCATGGAAAGACTCCGCTTCTCCAATCTGATGAAGATGAAAGTTCATCGCCTTATCAAGAATCATATGAGAATTCTCAATTTATCCCGGGAGACAAAAGAGACCGCCCTCAAACGCCTGGTTAATCAAATGGGAGAGGAAACCCCTTTGCTCGTCCTGCACACCTTTGCGGATAAGGAAGCGAGCCGGGGAATCTTGTCCATCCAGATTGATGAGGTGGTGGAAAATAACTGTCTTCGGATATTGAGATTATTTAACGAAAAAGACATCGTCCACCCCCCTCCTCTCATCACCGGGCATGATGTGATGGCATTAGGATATCCTCCGGGACCGAGAGTCGGACACATTCTTGGTATGATTCGCCAGAAGCAGGTGGAAGGTGAGATCAAAAATAGGGAGGAAGCCTTAAGGGTATTGAGAGAAAAATTCGAAATTTAAAGGAAGAGGCAAAAATATCTTGTTGATTTTTGTGGTGGATTTTTTAGAATATCTTCAGGGAATATTCGTTAAACCGACCCTGACCCCCCAAGGAGAGGCCAATGGCAGGAAAACTAAGAAACTTTTATGGGAATAAAATAAAACCGCGCTGGAGGAAAATGGTCATCGGGCTGATTATCTTCTTGGTCCTCTTTACCCTCATTGGCTTTTTTGTTTTACCTCCCGTCTTAAAATCGATATTGGTTAAACAACTTTCTCAGAACCTTCATCGCGAGGTGACGATCCACCAGATCAAGATCAATCCTTACGCTCTTTCTGCAACGGCAAGAGGCCTTATGGTGAAAGACCGGGGAAGTCCGGAAATCTTTGTGTCCTGTGATGAGATCTTTCTCAATCTTCAGAGTCTCTCTGCTCTAAGATTGGCTCTGATTCTTAAAGAGATTCGATTAACAAAACCTTTTATCAGGGTCGTTCGCCATCCGGACATGTCCTATAATTTCTCTGATTTGATTGAAAAAAAGGAAGAAAAACCTCCGAAGGAAGGAAAGTCAAAACCCTTAAGGTTTTCATTGAATAATATTAAAATAGAAGACGGTAGCATCGATCTCATTGACGAGCCTGTCAAAACAAAACACACGGTCAGAGCATTAAATATCGGCATCCCCTTCCTATCGAATATTCCTTCTTATATTCAAACATACGTCCAGCCGGAATTTTCAGCTAATATTAATGACACTTCCTATTCGATCCAGGGTCAGACCAAACCTTTTCACGATAGTCTCGAAACCTCTTTTGACATCAATATTCAAGATCTCGACATTCCCTATTACCTTGCCTATCTCCCCACCAAGATGAATATGAAGATAAAATCCGCCACCCTGGATACTCAGGCAAAGATTTCGTTCCTTCAATCAAAAGATAAGAAACCTTCCATGACTGTCACTGGAAACATCTCTTTAAAAAAAATATTATTGGAGGATGGGCAAAATAAACCTTTATTAAAGCTCCCTTCGTTCGATATCACCATCGCCCCTTCTGAACCGCTTGAAAAAATCATCCATCTATCAAGCGTAACCATCCAGTCCCCTGAATTAGAGATCACGCGTGACGCAAAAGGGATGCTCAATCTGAACGCTCTCTTTCCTGAGACCAAAGAAGCAAAACCTCCCCCTCCAAAAGAGGAGCCATCCACCCCCTTCTCCATGGACATCGATGAAGTTCAACTCATCGGCGGGAAAGTCTCATTTTCGGATCTCTCCGGAAGCAAACCCTTTAAGACGGTCTTAAATCCGGTAGAACTGAAGGTGGACCATTTCAGTAATGGCAAAGAAAAAAAATCGGCCTATACGTTGTCTGTCCGAAGCGAAGCGAAGGAAACCATCACGGTGGAGGGAGATTTTTCGATGGATCCTCTCGGGGCGGAAGGGGCGCTGGAGATTAAATCCGTCCCGTTAAAAAAATATGCGCCTTACTACCAGGACAACATTTTATTTAACATCGAAGACGGCCGCCTTGAACTATCCACCCGTTACAAATACCTGAAAGGGGAAAAAGAACCGGAGGTCTCTCTCTCCAGGCTCTCCCTCCTTTTGAGTGCCCTTCGGCTCAAAAGACCGGAAGAGAATGCAGAATTCCTTACGATCCCAACTCTATCAATCAAGGAAACAGAAGTGGACCTTACAAAAAAGGAGATGAAAGTGGGTCTCTTTTCCACCCAGAAGGGGGAGGTATCCATCAAACGCTTAAAGAACGGGGAGATTGATCTCCTCAATCTCACTCCTCCTCCGTCTGCCTCAAGCGAGCCGCGTGGAGAAATAAAATCCAGTGAGAAACTTAAAGAACAGGAGAAACCCTGGCTTGTTCTCCTCAAGCAAATGTCTGTGGATCATTATAAGGTGAAAGTGGAAGACCAGACTCCGACACAACCGGTCAATCTGATTGCTCAGAATCTTAAGTTAAGAGGAGAAGCCATTTCAACCGCCAAGAATAGTAAGGGAAAATTAAACCTTTTTTTCCTTTTGAATGAAAAGGGAACGGTTTCAACCACAGGGACCGTTGGCATTGATCCATTGATCGCCAATTTAAAGGTTGAAATGAAAGGAATTGAGATTGGCCCACTTCAATCCTATTTTACGGACAAGGTGAACATAACTGTGACCGAAGGAGCCTTTTCCACGGCGGGAAACTTTTCCCTTGATGGGACGGATAAAAAGGAGTTGAAAGTCACTTATAAGGGAGAAGGATCCCTGACCAATTTATCTTCTCTGGATAAAGAGAACTCGGAGGAAATACTGAAATGGGAATCCCTTTCATTTAGTGATCTCAATGTCGGGGTTTTCCCTCTCTCGATTGACATCAAAGGGGTCTCTTTAACCAATTTATATGCCCGCGTAATAGTCAACTCCGAAGGGAAAATTAATCTTCAGGAAATCATGAAAACGGAAGAACCGGAAACAACAACACCTTCCCCTCCTCCTCAACCAGGGAAAGAAGAGGTCGCAACGGAAGAAAAAGCGCCTTCAAAGAATATCAAAATAGCTGAGGTCACTCTTCAAGGGGGAAGGATAAACCTTTCTGACAAATCGGTCAAACCAGAATTTTCAATGAACCTGACCGAAATGGGGGGAAGAATATCCGGGCTTTCGGCTGAGGAGAATACGACGGCGGATGTTGAACTCCGTGCAAAACTAAATGATTATGCCCCCCTTGAGATCACCGGCAAAATTAATCCTCTCAGAGAGGATCTCTATGTGGACTTGAAGGCCAGAATTAAAGATTTAGATTTGAGTCCTGCCACCCCTTACGCAGGGAAATTTGTCGGTTATACGATCGAGAAGGGTAAACTCTCATTCGATTTGAAATACCTCATTGTGAAGAGGAAGCTTGAATCACAAAATCAAATCTTTTTCGACCAATTCACCTTCGGGGACAAAGTGGATAGCCCTCATGCAACCAAATTACCTGTGAAGCTTGCCGTTGCCCTTCTTAAAGACAGGAAGGGTGAGATCAAATTGGACCTCCCGGTGACAGGAAGTCTCGACGACCCTAAATTCAGTGTTTGGGGGGTCATTCTAAAGATCCTTGTCAATTTGATCTCGAAGGCCGCCACCTCCCCCTTCTCGCTTCTCGGAGCGGTGGTCGGGGGAGGGGAAGAACTTAGTTTCGTAGAGTTCGATTACGGAAGGAGTGACATCGCAGGACCCAATGTAAAAAAACTTGAGACCATCACCAAAGCGCTCCAAGATAGACCTGCACTCAAAATGGATATTGAAGGCCATGTGGATATGGAGAGAGACAGAGATGGGTTGAAACAGTATCTATTCGACCGGAAATTAAAATCCCAGAAACTCAAGGAGATGGTGAAAACAGGACAGCCCGCCCTCCCGGTCGATGATGTAAAAATTGAACCTGCCGAATACGGAAAATTTCTCAAAATGGCTTACAGGGAGGAAAAATTCCCAAAGCCCAAAAACGTGATTGGCATGGTCAAAGATATCCCGAACCCGGAGATGGAAAAATTGATGCTGACCCATATCGAGGTCAAGGAGAGTGACCTGAGGACGCTCGCCTCACAGCGATCCATGAAAGTAAAAGAGGCCATCCTTAAATCGAAACAGGTTGAACCGGAGAGGGTATTTATCCTGGAACCAAAATCACTTGCACCGGAAAAAAAGGAAAAGATTAAAGACAGTCGGGTGGATTTTAAACTGAAGTAACATCTCATTCAAAAAAGGAGGGATCATCGATGCTAAAGGAATTTAAAGAATTTGCGATGCGGGGGAATGTCATTGATATGGCGGTCGGAATCATTATTGGCGCCGCTTTCGGCACCATCGTCAATTCACTGGTTCAGGATGTGATCATGCCGCCGATCGGCCTCCTTCTCGGAAATGTCGATTTTACGAATATCTTTGCTGTCCTGAAAGAAGGAAAAGTCGCCGGACCCTACGCCTCCATTGCCATGGCCAAAGAAGCCGGGGCCGTGACCATCAACTTTGGTGTCTTTCTGAATACCATCATCAGCTTTATCCTGATCGCCTTCGCCGTATTTTTTCTGATTCGAATGATTAATAACCTCAAGCGACAGGAAGAAGCCCCACCCGCAGTGCCGACGACCAAAGAGTGCTTATACTGTTTTTCGTCCGTTCCGATTAAGGCCACACGTTGTCCAAACTGCACTTCTGAATTGAAGGCGGGATAAAGAAAGAAACGGCCTGATCGTTCGGCTCATTTCAACCTTTCAGGAACATCAAAATAGAAAGGGAAAGGTGTAATGATTTCTCAAATTGTCCAATTCTTCAATGCGGGAATATGGGAAATCCGCCTAAAAAACCTTCATCCTGTAAAGGCCTTTGGCATAAAATCTCTTCGAGTCTTTCTTCTGGCCTCTCGAGGATTTTTGAAAGATCATTGTCAAAAGACTGCTTCGGTTTTAACTTATTATTCTCTGCTCAATATCGTTCCGATCGTGGCCGTGGCCTTCGCCATCGCCAAAGGGTTCGGTCTTGAAAAACTCATCGAAAAACAAATCCTCCAAATGGCAGACAAGGCAAACTGGCAAGCGGATATCACGACTCAGATCATCTCGTTTTCGCACAAACTCCTTGAACAAGCAAGAGGGGGGATCATTGCCGGCATCGGTGCGGTATTGCTGTTCTGGGCCGTGATATCGATTTTAGGGAAAATTGAAGGATCGCTAAATGACATCTGCGAAGTCAAGAAATCAAGGACTCTCATAAGAAAATTTAGCGATTATATTGCAATGATGGTCTTTACCCCCCTTTCTTCTGATCATCTCCAG
>DCUS01000202.1 GCA_002327885.1 Syntrophaceae bacterium UBA2208 | reverse complement strand
TCCCATTGTGATCGCAACCTTTTTCATTAATCTCCGGCACCTCCTGATGAGCTCAACTCTTTCCCTTCATTTCGAAGGGCATCGACTTCGAACCCTCGGTCTCTTATCGGCTCAACTGACCGATGAGTCTTTCGCCGTTGCGATGTCGAATCCTTCAAAAATTTCAAATCGGCCTTCTTATCTTTTTGGACTTCAAATGATCTCTCAAATAGCATGGGTCGCTGGTTCCGTTGGAGGAGCCCTATTCGGAAGGTTGATTGACCATAAACAATATGGTATCCCTTTTGCCCTCTCCAGCCTCTTTATTTGTCTCCTCGTCATTCAAATCAAGAAGGTTCATCATCTATGGGTGATGGCGATTGCTGGGATTTTTTCTATTGTTTTCAAATGGGCGTTGCCTGGGAATTGGTATATCATCCTGACCGCCATTTTAGCCTCGGGGATAGGGGTGGCCATCGGAAAAAAATTATCCCCTCCGCATCGGCAGGGAGGGTTGGAGTAAAATAGAGAATGAATTTCGAAATTCTATATCTTATCCTTGGAATGGCTTTCGTGACCTTCCTCCCCCGTTTTTTTCCAATGGCTCTATTTACTCGACAAGTTCTCCCTGAGAAGTTCAAAATGGGATTGGATTTTTTTCCCATATCCATATTGAGCGCTATTGTCTTCCCCATTCTCTTCTTCAATGAAGAAGGGACGGTTGGAATACAGACCCATTATCTTCTCTCTGCGATTCCTGTGTTTTTATTTGCCTGGAGGGTGAAGAGCCTTTGGGGATCGGTTCTTCTGGGGATGTTGGTTTATTGGGGCTTTGGATTTGTTTTATAAGACGCCAAGCATAGCGCAGAGCGCACCGAGTAAATTTTTTAATGATGTTTAACGCGATGCCCAATGCCATCAGGGTTTTTCAGCGATCAGGCTGGCAATTGCCTTCTTCTTTCCCCCCTCCCTAAAAATTCCTTCACGATAGAAAAGGATCCGGAAGTTTTTAAAGAGCCTGAGAAGTTCGTTGGGTTTTAAAAAATATTTTGCTTGTTTGGGCCCTCCTGTTCCGAGCTTTCGATGTTCAAGAAGGTATGTCTCAAAGATCACCCTTCCCCCTTTTTTAAGCCCTTGTTTCATCCTTGGGATGAGGCGACGTCTGAGAAAGTAGAAATTGGCTATGAGGTCATAACGTTCTTTTTGAATCTGATATTGATCGAGGTCAATAAGAAAGGTGTTAATCTTAACTCCTTTTTCTTTGGCTAATTTTTTAGCTTTTTTCAGACCCTTCTCAGAAATATCCACTGCATCCACTTCAAACCCATGTTGAGCCAGAAACACTGCGTTTCTTCCTTCGCCCGCCGCGATATCGAATGCTTTTCCTTTTGGAAGGAGACGGATAATTTTCTTTAAAAAAGGATTGGGTTCTTTACCAAAGGCGAAATCTTTTTTTCCGAATCGTTTGTCCCAATGTTTCTGATCCGCTTTCATATTGACTCCATTTTATTAACAATAATTAAAATGATTTTCAAATTCAAAAAAATATTTTCCTTGACATCGAAAAGGGTTGGGGATATAAGTCGTCTACAAATGTAGACCTATATAATTAAGCTCAAAGCATAAAGGAGAAAGCGAAATGGAAAACAGAGCGGAGCTTACCCCGAATCAGCAAAGGGTTTTAAATTTTTTGAAAGATTTTCTTCAAGAAAAAAGATTTCCACCGACGCTTCGCGAGATTGCTTCGCATTTTGGCTTGAGGGGGCCAAGAGCCCCTCAGAAGACCCTGAACATCCTTGAGAAGAAAGGTTTTATCCGTAAAGTCCCGGGAGGTTCGAGGGCCATTGAAATATTAAGTGACCCACCGTTCCGTCTCACCCATATCCTTCCCGTTCCTGTGGTAGGGAGAGTGCGGGCGGGGGAACCTGTCCTCGCCATCGAAAATATAGAAGGCTACATTAACCTGGACAGGACTTTTGTCGCTTCGGAGGATGTATTTCTTCTTCGAGTTGAGGGAGATAGTATGATCGATGCGCACATCCAGGATGGAGATTTCGCTCTCGTGAAGCCCCAGCCGAATGCAGAGAATGGTGAAATTGTGGTGGCTTTAATTGAAGATGAAGCGACAATCAAGAGGATCTTTCACGGGAGAGATTTAATCCGCCTTGAACCTGCCAATCCAGAAATGGAGCCCATTGTCGTCAAAAAAGGAGAAAAAAAAGTGATCATTGTTGGGAAGGTCATAGGGATTTTTAGGAAATTCTAAATCAGTTCGGAGTAAATAGTCCGGAGTTCGGAGAATAGACCTAAAAAGAAAATTCAAGACATTTATTAACTCCGAACTCTGAACCCCGAACTCATTACGTTAAGTCCATGGACGATCGACTGATTCTCCACATCGATATGGATGCTTTTTTCATTTCTGTTGAGCAGAGGGATCACCCTTTGCTCAGGGGAAAACCGGCGGCGGTTTGTGGTTCCCTTTCCCGAAGCGTGGTTACCTCCGCCACCTATGAAGCGAGGCTGTATGGGATTCGGGCAGGGATGTCCACCCAGGAGGCAAAAAGGCGTTGCCCCCGGTTGATTCTTGTGGAGGGGAACCATTCCAAATATACAGAAACCGCTGCCCGAATTTTTTCTATTCTTAAGGACTATACGCCTTTGGTGGAGGTCGCCTCCATTGACGAAGCTTTTCTCGATATCACCCAATCTCTGCGGCTCTATAAATCTCCTACCCACCTTGCCCAACTGATAAAAAATCAAACCCGGGAAAGGGAACAATTGACCTGTTCCATCGGAGTGGCTCCCAATAAACTCCTTGCCAAATTGGGGAGTTGCCTGAGAAAACCGGATGGTCTGGTGGTGATTCGGAAATTCGAGGTGGAGAAGATATTAAAAGACCTTCCTGTATCCAAGCTTAATGGCATCGGTCCGAAACTTGGAGAAACGTTAAATTCGATGGGCATCTTTACCTGTGGTGAATTGGGAAAGTTTCCGGTTTCGGTTTTATCGAAAAGATTGGGTGTCATCGGGGAGAGGCTTCACGAGATGGGGTTGGGATTGGATGAGAGCCCTGTCCTGCCCTTTGATCAGGAAGAGGAGGCCAAATCCATCAGCCACAGCGTCACCCTTGAAAAGGATGCCTCTGACCCGGATATTCTGAGGAAGGTTCTGCTCCAGCTTTCGGAGAAAGTCTCCAGAAGGATGAGGAGGGAGGGATTTTTCGGAAAGAGGATTGCCATTACCGTCCGCTACTCCGATTTTTTTACCTTCTCGAAGCAGAAAACCCTTTTCAAATGGGTGAACAGTGGGAATGAAATTTTCAAACTTGCTTCCGAGATCTTTGGATCGATTCCCCATCCCAAACCGATTCGCCTTCTGGGAGTTGGGGTTTCCTTATTGAAAAAAGAAGGGTGCCAGCTGGATCTTTTTGAGACGGGGGAGAAAAAGGATAATCTCCTCAAGGCTATGGATCGGGTGAACGAGAGGTTCGGAGAGTGGACCTTAACTTGGGGAGGACTCCATTAAGGTCAAAGTTCAAAAACATTTCCACCCCCTCGTTTCCATTGACAACCTTGTGTCTAATTTAATAAATTGGAATGGGAAAATAAGAATTTTGGAGGTGGAAGATGTCTTCAAAAAAGGTGTTGGTTCTTTATTACAGCGGGAGTGGGAACACTCAAAAGATGGCAGAAGCGATCGCTGGGGCGATGAAGTCAAGTTCCGTGAGTGTCACAATGGAAGAGGTGGGGAAATTTGATATTTCTCTTCTGCCGAATTACGACGGGATCGTTCTCGGTTCACCCACCTATTTTTCCAACGTGGCATGGCAGGTCAAGAAGGTGATTGATGAATCTATCGTTCATTACCGTGGCGGTAAATTGAAGGGGAAGGTGGCGGGGGGGTTCACCTCTGCTGGAACGAGCAGAGATGGGAAAGATTGTCTGAAGATGCTTGAGGTTGCTTTGGGATTTCACCACGGGATGAAAAGGGTTGAGGGCATCCTGCGGGCGGATGGCGAGGGGGATAAAGAGGTCGAAAAGAGATGC
>DCUS01000053.1:6059-6226 GCA_002327885.1 Syntrophaceae bacterium UBA2208 | reverse complement strand
TTCATACCAAGGGGGGTGGGGGAAAGATGCTTGATCTTTACTTCTGTGCCGAGACTCACTTTTTCGGTCGGAATAAATTCGTGAATCGCTTCGATGGCAGCTTCCTCCAAAAGTTGAATCAATCTTGGGGTGGAAAGGACATTGACCGGCACTCCCCCCAGCCGACT
>DCUS01000053.1:0-6002 GCA_002327885.1 Syntrophaceae bacterium UBA2208 | reverse complement strand
AAAATTTCTTCGTCGTAAATCTTTTCCAGTTTCTCTTTGTGAGCCGATTCTTCCTGGGCGAGTTTTAAAAGCAATTTCTTTAGATTTGGGTCTGTCACCATCTTTTCTGTAGAGAGATAGAGTCGGTGGGATTTCTCCTCATTCTTAATGGCCATTCGAAGAAGATCAGAATAACTCATGTCTGGGCTATAAGGCGCATCCTCCAGCGTTTCACTGATTCCCAACCCTTTGGTCTTCTTCAATTTTATCTCACCGACCTTCTTTAGATTAAGTTTCTCGAGCTTCTTCTTGTGCTCTTCTTCCATTTTAGCTAATTCCTTAAAGGTCTTCTTAACACCAGGATTAGAACGATCCGCTGCCATTTTGTAGAAAGCCGCCGCATCTGCCTCTTTCCGAATAGCAAACCTCAAAATCTCATCCAAGCTGTCCAGTTTCATCTTCTTCCTCCTCCTTAAAAGTCTTTTTGACTTCAATAATGAGATTCTCTGCCGTTTCCTTATCTTTTTCAGGAACCATGACGATGCCCCACCCCTTCTGGGGGATATAGAGCCCATCGTAAGCGGTATCGAGAAAGGATTTGATGAGAAACGGAATCCCGGCTTCTTGAAGGGCTTGAGAAATTCTATCCCCTTCAAATCGATTTTCGATTGTCCCCGCCTTCACCCATTGGCCTGTCGATTCCATAATTTTTATTATATAATGAATTAGTCATAACCCAAAGAATAAAATTTAGATTGAAAAATATAAATTTGGCAATATAATGGGATAGCATCATAGAAGTTCAAAACAAGGAGGAGGCATGGCAACGAAGAAGATCGATGAAAAATCCTTTGGAGCGAAGATGAAACAACTTCGCCAGTTAAGAAAAGTATCTTATGAACAGCTTGCCAATAAAACAGGATTCTCACAGCGGTATTTAAAAGAGATTGAAGAAGGAATGGCCATTCCTCCTGTCTCTGCCGTCATCCAGATCGCCAAAGCTCTTGCGATTGATGCAGGCTCCTTCCTCTCTGCGGAAGAGCAAGAAGCTTCAGTAAAAAGAAGGAAGGAGAGCTTTTACAAACGGACTCAGGCTTATTCTTACAAGACCCTCACTCCGGATGCAGAGACAAAACATATGAAGGCCTTCCTGGTCACCATCGATCCCAAACAGGATCACAGGATGGTTGATTACAAACACGAGGGAGAGGAATTTCTTTATGTCCTAAAAGGCCATGTGGAGGTCATGGTAGGAGAAAGCCAAAATCTTCTTAAAAAAGGGGGAACGCTTCACTTCAATTCGAGCATCGCGCACAAACTTCGTAATGTCAGCAACGAAGAGGCCAAACTCCTGGTGGTGATTTTTACGCCATAATCTTTTTGGAATAATGGAATATTGGGTTTGAGAAGTGCGAACTATCCCTTTCTCCTTTGTGTCCTCCCTTCCACCATTCCAATGTTCCAATATTCCAGTCATCTATTCTCTCCAGTTCCGGGGGACCCCTGCAAAAGAGGCTTTTCGCTCCAGCTCACTCAGTTGATTCTCAAAATAACGGATCGTATTGTTGATGCGAACCAACTCTCCTTGTGCCCCTTGGCTTTCAACCTTCGCTTTCAACCGTTTTAAATCTTCCAAGTTTCTATGATAAAAACGAAATTGCCCGACCCAGTAGCCTTTACTATATCCACCTGGGTATTCCGGAGAGGGGATTCCTTTCATAGGATAGAGCGTCATCTTATTATTGATGGAATCAATCTCGACTTTAAATTTATTGAGAAAGGAGTTTCCTAAAAGTCCGTCGGCCCCACCCGCCATCGGATAGATCAAAATCTCGACGTTCTCAACTTCCGCATCTCCCACCCGGATGGACCCCAAGGCAACCAGAGGGGTGGAAATGATATCGCTGACCGAAGCCACCTGAATAAAAGGGGTAGTTTCATTGATCGTGATCCCCAATTCCCTTGCTGTCTGGCGATTGATAAGAGTGAAGCTTGCCCCTGTGTCGATGATAAAATGCTGCTTCTTCCATCCATTTAGGACAACCTCGACCAGGAATAATTCGTGTTTTCTGACAAGATCAACCGTAATTCCTTTTTCTTCCGAAACTTGTGGAGAGGAAATGGATTCAGGCTCTTCCTTGGGTTGAGAGGTTGAAATCTCTTTGTGAGGTTTTCGAGTCTCCGTATCCTGACGATGTCTCTCCGGAACACTCGAAAGATCATCGGTAAAATGGATGGTCCCTTTCTCATCCACCCATTTATATAATTCCCCATGGATGGAAGGGACCATGACAGCTAAGAAAATAAAGATGATTATGATAAACTTCATTTTCTACTCCCCTGTCTCTAAAAGCGTACACATTTTACTCGTTCTATCCAAGGATGTCAATTGCTGTTTCCAATCCACTCTGTTATAATTTTTTTGATCTAAAAACCAATGAGAACATACGCTTTCCACCCTGATTCGATTCGGAGCCTCTTCGACAACATCGCTCCGACCTACGACTTTCTCAATCATCTTCTTAGCCTGAGGCGGGATCTTTATTGGAGAAAAATGGCCGTCCAGGAGCTAAAAGGGATAGAAGGCTGGATACTGGATATGGCCACCGGGACAGGGGATATCCCCATCGAGATAATTCACCGGAATGCCCATCATCGGAAGGTCATCGGATTAGACTTCTCTCAACCCATGATCAAAAGAGCCCAGCAAAAGATTGCGGAGAAGGGCCTGTCACAAACCATTACATTAAGCCTTGGAGACGCCCTCTCCCTTCCTTTCCGGGATCATACTTTTGGCGCTTCGATGATCGCCTTTGGCTTAAGAAATATTATGAAAAAGGAACAGGCCATTTCTGAAATGGCCCGGGTGATCAAAAAGGATGGGAAAGTGATCGTTTTAGAATTTACGTTCCCTCAAAATGGGCTGATGAGAAGACTTTATCCAATCTATTTTCAAAGAGTCCTTCCCTGGATCGGCGGGGTCATCTCCGGCGATCGAGGAGCATACGCCTATCTCCCCGAATCGGTTCTCCGCTTTACCTCCTCAAAACAATACGAGGAGATCATGAGGAAAGTCGGGCTGGAAAATGTAACCTCTCAATCATTGACCGGGGGAGTGGCCTCTGTCATATCAGGGATAAAAAAGTGTTGATCATCCGCCCTTTCTCTTTCTCTGATTTAGATGCCATCCTCCAAATCGAAAGGCAATCCTTTCCAAAATCGCCTTACGATTGGACCACTTTCCTTCAGCTCTCTGTTCTCTATCCAGAAACTTTTTTGGTTCATACCCATATCACCGATGGCCAAAAAGAAAGAACTATCCGGGGATACATCATTTTTTCCAAAAACGGACACATCATTTCAATCGCCGTCCACCCCCGGCATCGAAGACAAGGCGTCGGGAAAGAACTTCTCCAGCGGGCAATGAAGATTCCCCGTCTCAAAAAGGTATGGGCAGAGGTGAGAAGAAACAATCTGGGGGCTCAGGCATTTTACTCCAAAATGGGATTTGAAATGACGGGTGAAGTTTCGAATTATTATGGAAATGAAGATGCGTTGATCATCCAGTGGACCCCTGTTCCTCACAAATCTTCTTGTTGACAAGAATGATCCCCTTTGCTATGGATAAAACGTTATTGAATAAAGGGAGGTCTTATGAGTGGAATTTTTGGGATTGTATCGAATAAAAATTGCGCCGATGACTTGCTTTATGGAACGGATTATCACTCCCACATGGGGACGGAATATGGAGGGATGGCCGTCTACGGAAAGCAAATTTACCGCTCCATCCATGATATCTCGCAGTCCCAGTTCAAATCGAAATTTTACGATGATTATAAAGAGATGAAAGGCCACCTGGGTATCGGGGTGATCAGCGATCGGGACCCCCAGCCTCTGATCATCGGAACGAAATTCGGAAACTTTGCGATTGTCGTCGCGGGGTTAATAGACAATGTCAACGAATTGGGCTCCCAACTTCTCAAAGAGGGAGAAACGTTCGGCGAGATGTCGAGTGGTGGAATCAACTCTGTGGAATTAATCGCCAAGCTGATTATGAGAGGACGAACCATTACCGAGGGGATTGAAGGGATGTTCGAAAGGATAGAAGGGTCGGCCTCTATCCTCCTCCTTAAAAAAAATGGAATTTATGCAGCCCGAGACCGCTTGGGGCGAACCCCTCTGGTGATCGGAGAAAAAGATGGAGAATATGCGATCGCTACGGAGACCTGCTCCTTCTTAAATTTGGGGTTTCGAGTTAAAAAATATCTCGCCCCGGGTGAAATTGTCTTTGTTGGAAAATCAGGTTTGGAGGAAAAAGCCTCCGGCAGAAAAGCAAACCAGATCTGCGCCTTCCTATGGATTTATACCGGCTATCCTGCTTCGAGTTATGAGGGCATCAGTGTGGAGTTGGTCAGAGAGCGATGTGGAAGAGCTCTGGCGAGGAAGGATGAGGTGAAGGCAGACCTTGTCGCAGGCGTCCCGGATTCGGGTGTGGGTCATGCCATCGGGTATGCGATGCAATCCGGACTGCCCTATCGAAGGCCCCTGGTCAAATATACACCCGGATATGGACGGAGTTACACCCCTCCTTCCCCGGAAATGCGAGACCTTGTGGCAACAATGAAACTTATCCCTGTCAAGGAAGTCATCTGCGGAAATAGGATTGTCCTTTGTGAAGATTCCATCGTTAGGGGAACCCAATTGAAGAACTACACGATTAAAAAACTCTGGGAATGCGGGGCCAAAGAAGTCCATATCCGGCCCGCCTGCCCTCCTCTGATGTTTCCATGCCGGTTTGCCCTCTCTACCCGATCCATTGAAGAGCTGGCAGCCCGAAACGCCATTCGGGCCCTTGAGGGAAAAGATACCGAAGAGGTCAGGGAATATATCGACCAGCGTTCCAAAAAACACCAGCGAATGGTGCAATGGATTGGGAAGGAATTGGGAGCAACCACCCTGAGGTATCAGGAGATCGAAGATATGGTTGAAGCCATCGGCCTCCCCAGCGATAAACTTTGCCTTTACTGCTGGATCGGCGATTATCCGATCTGAATTACTACAAACGATGCCTATTTCGAGAACCTTACGACATCTCCCACGCTGACCGAATTTTTAGTAAACCAACCCTTGTTCATCTCGAGAGCGTAGAGGATGGGCTTCGGCGGCAGATGGGAATCTAAGCTCAGTGGCTTCATATCTGCAATCCAAACAATCCGGCCTTCCTTGTTGAGGAAGGCGATGCTCAGGGGGAGGAAGGTGTCTTTCATCCAAAATCCGTGGTAACCCTCTTTTTCAAAAATGAAAAGCATTCCCTCATTCTCGCCCAATAGCTTTCTGCCCATTAATCCTTGGGCCCTCTCTTCCGGAGTCTGCGCAACCTCTACCCAGATTTCCCTGTGATGGATGTAAAGAGGAATTCTCAAGGCGCTTTGAGAAGAGGCAACAGGAATCCAGAGTAAAAATAGGAATAGAAGAATCCCTTCAATCCTTCGGCCCAGCCATCTCCTTTTGTTCTCCATCCCATCCTTTTTTTTCAAGCTGATCGACAAGGTTCCGAATTTCATCCTTAATCTTGCCCGTATTCCACTGAATGAATAAAACCCAGAGGGGGAGAAGAAGCCAAATAACCAAAAGGATGCCCAGGAAAACAACGATTGCAATTGCAATCCCAAAAGGAAGTTCTTTAAAGATTTGTTCAATGTACCATTCCATAATGAACCATCCCTCCTTCTATCAGCCCCACCCTGTATTAACAGAATTACGAATCAATGGGATTTCGGGTTTAAGACTATCGGTTACTTTGGTCCCTCTTGTTTATTCAGTTAACCAAACAGACTAAATAAACTAATCAAATCTGCAATCTTTTATCTTGCCTTTTCTCCTTCCAATCGCCTCCTGAGCTTTTCATTAACCCTTAATAATTGATCCACATCCGAACCGGTCAGTTCCCATGAATAGCTATCTTTCCCATCTTTCTTCAGCTTGATCTTTACCTCTGGCGGGAGAGGTGGTTCTTTTTCAAT
>DCUS01000164.1:6674-12186 GCA_002327885.1 Syntrophaceae bacterium UBA2208 | reverse complement strand
TCAACCCTCCTTAAAAAGTAAGCGAGACCCTTTTAAAAAATCCTCTTTGTTGTGGGCATCCTTCGGATAGGTATAGGTTTTGAATCGAACATCTATCCCTTTTGGAATATAGTTTCCCTGGGTCAATTTCACCTGGATCCTTTCAGCGATCTCCTTCGTAAACTTCTTATCATTAAAAGAGAAAAGATAAACGGCGCTGTTTTGGAAGGGAATGACCGTGTCAACAGAACGAACCATCTTTTGAAGGGCATACATCACCCCTTCCCAGGATTCATGGTTGAGTTCGGATTCCCGTTTGGTCCTTTGGTCCCAAAATTCAACTCGAATCATCGAAAAGGGGGACTTATCTTTTTCCGCTTCTTCAAGCATCGGGTTGAGAAGGAGATGATAAATGGTCTCTATCCCAAAAACGGGAAGGGTGAAGAGAAAGGAAGCGCCACCTCCAAACTTGCTCTCGGCATAAATAGACCCTCGATGACCTTCGATGATCTCTTTGACGATGGCAAGTCCTAATCCTGTCCCGGTCACCACCCCTGTTTGGGTTGTTTCCCCTTGATAGAAGCGCTCAAATATTTTGGGGAGGTCTTCCGGCAAGATGCCCACCCCTGTATCGGTCACCACGATCTTCAGATAGTCCCGCTTCTCTGTGAGTCCCCTCGAATCGATAGTGATCTTTCCTCCCGGAGGTGTAAATTTAATCCCATTGCCGATGAGGTTAATGAAGACCTCTACCATTCGGTTACGATCGATCAAAACGTGGGGGAGGTCCGGATCGAGTCGATTTTCGAGAGTGACCCCTTTCCCCTCCATCTGTTGAGAAAAAGTCATCACGGAATCTTCGACCACCTCCATCAGACGACTTGGCTCAAACCTCAGTTTCAAACCCTTTCCGGATTCGATCCTGGAGAAATCGAGAAGTGTTTCGATCAGGTTCGTCAGCCGCATAATATTTTTATTGGCAATGCCCAAATATTCCCTCTGATCCTCGGTGAGACTCCCCGCATGTCCTTCGAGCATCAGGGAGATAAATTCCTTGATGACGGTGAGAGGAGTTCGAAGTTCATGAGAAACGCTGGAGATGAAAGTAGATTTCAATTGGTCAAGCCGCTTCAATTCTGCATTAACCCTTTCCAATTCCACCGACTTCCGGGTAAGATCTAAAATGAGATTTTTCTCATGGATCACCCGATTCAGCTTTGCTCTCATCTCATCGATGGTGAAGGGTTTGGAGATATAGTCCGTGGCTCCCGCAGCCACTACATCCGTATAGGTATAAGACCCTCCATGAGCGGTCATACAGATGATATAGGTGTCTGGGAAATGACTCCGCACTGCCTTGATCAATTCAAAACCATCCATCTCCGGCATCCTGATATCCGTGATCATGATGCTGAAGGGTTCATTCTTTAAAATTTCCAAAGCTTCTTTTCCGCTTCCAGTGGTCACCGCTTCATGGCCAATGAGGTTGACAATTTTAGAGACCATCTCCCGGACGCTTGCCTCATCATCCACCACTAAAATTCTCTCTTTTTCCACCCTGATATCCTCTTCAACTCTGTTTAAAAGAAAACGTAAAAGCATCCCGCTTTGGGGTCCCGATTTATGCGATGATGGAACGTCACCCCTGCCACACCTGTCACCTGTTCTTTCATAAGAAAGGATATTCCCTTTCCATAACAATTTCAATAAAAATTACGTGAAATTTATTAAGATCACACCTGAAAACCCCGTCCTGTGGACGGGGATGAAAGGTGTGTCTGCCAAAGGCAGAAAAAAACCAAATAAGATGCTGAAACGAGTTCAGCATGACAAGAGGGTTTGGTTTTCGGTTTTGTCATCCCGAACTTGTTTCGGGATCTCGGTTTGGGTTTTGAATCATTTAGGTTTTAAAGCCCCGCCCTGTGGGCGGGGTTCTTTATTTACTTTTTCTCCTTTTTCCAAACAGAGAAGAAAGTCAAGAACTTTTCAGAACTCCCCTGAGGAAGATTGAGAAAATGAATTCCAGGGGGGATGTTCTCTTCAGAGAAATGAGGATTCAACTCTTTGATTTCCTTATAAAAAAATCCCGTAGCCCTGGCCACTTCTATAATGGGAAGAGGTTCAAAGAGTTCAATCTGAACTCTTTCCGTCTGAAGAGGTTTATAAAATTCTCTCTCTTCCAAGCGATATCCATATCTCCCCGGGTCCGAAAGGATCATCTTCGCCACGGCGATTTTATAGACATATCGCTCTGTTTCAAGAGAAAGATCGAGGTAAAAATAATTTCTCACCTTTTGAAGTTCGATCTCCCTTCGAATTCTGTTTTCCCCTGCATTATAGGCGGCCATCGCAAGGGGCCAACTCCTGAATTCTTCGTAGAGATTCCTGAGGTAAGAAAGAGCCGCATCAGTAGCCTTATAAAAATCGAACCGCTCGTCAAGACTTCGGTTTTTTCTCATCCCATATTTCTCCCCGGTGGACGGGATGAACTGCCAGATTCCAGCGGCTCCGGATGATGAAACGGCTTCGGACCGAAGACCGCTCTCCGTAATGGTTATATACTTCAAATCATCAGGAAGTCCCATCTCCTTCAGTCTCTTCTCGATCCATGGGAAATACCGCCGTGCTCGCTTCATCCATAAAAGGACCTGAACCTCATTGGATAACGCGAGGAGAAATTCCCGGTCCAAAATTTCCCAAACATTTCTATCTTCTAATGGGAATCGCTCTCCGCAAAGGAAAACCTCTCGGGGGAGTTTATAGGTGGTGACAGAGGGACGGGTTTGAAGACTGTCCAAACGATATTTCAAGCTGGCCACCTCACTGCGGAGGAGAGAGATGGATTGCTCCAAGGCATTCANNCATTGAAAATGGATAACTCTCTATTTCCATTATCATAATTTTCTTCTCGGATGCAAGGACTGAATGAAAATTTTGAGTTTATAAGAGAATGGGAGTATCATTGCGGACACATTTAATTGTTTGGCAGAGATGTTTGCCTGAACTTACCTGTCAGAACCCTGGTTTTATGGGAAGGGGAAATCTCACCCGAAGGTTGGTGCGAAACAGGGATCTTATGAAACACAAAATGCATCCCAGGAAATTGGTCCAGGGGTCACCGCGGCAAAAAAGCGAGGAGATGGACCAATTCTTCAACGTCTCCATGGAATTATTGTGCATTGCGAACACCGACGGGTATTTCCTGCGCCTAAACCCTGTTTGGGAAAGGACCCTTGGATACAGCAAAGAAGAACTCATGGCGCAGCGGTTCCTCGACTTCGTCCACCCTGACGATTTGCTGAGGACTCAGGAGTTTGTTTCCATTCAGGTATCACAGCATAGAGTGATTAATTTTGAAAACGCTACCGTTGCAAAGACGGCACGTATCGGTGGTTAGAGTGGACTTCGATCCCCGCAGGAAAGTTGATCTATGCGGCTGATCGGGACATCACCGAGCGCAAGCAGGCTGAGCAGGCGTTGAAAGAGCGCCTGAGGGTTGAGCAGTTGCTATCGGACACCTCTGCCAGGTTCTTGAAAGTCCCTCCCGAGCTGGTGGACTCTGAGATTGAGCGCGGACTGAGGCGGATCCTCGAATTCTTCGAGGTCGACCGCTGCGGGCTGCTTCAGACATTGCCGGATAAGTCCTCATGGCAGATCACTCATGTTGCCCTTTCAAATGATGTTCCGTCCGTTCCCACAAGAGTCGAACTCCCCAGATCCATCAACCCATGAGCGTACGAAAAATGACAGAAAAGCGCGAGGTGCTGTCTATTTCAAGGCTTGATGATCTACCGGCCGAGGCGAACGTGGACAGGCAGGCCTGGATCGAATGGGGTATTCGATCCAACCTGAACATACCCATCATGACCAGCGAGTCCGTTGACTATATTATTGCCGCCGGAAGCGGAAGGCGAACGCCAGCTTTGTCTGGCCAAGGGCATGAAATCGATTCTTTCCATTCCCTTGGTAAGTGGAAGTAAGATCCCGGGGTCCTGCGCTCTTGTGTCGCTCCGTGCGGAGCGGCTCTGGCCGCAAGAACTGGTGAATGGTGGAAAAATTGACAGATATCCTGCCATTTTGGTATAAATAATCCTAATAGTATTTGAAACGATATAAGAAGGATAACAGCCAACATGGATTTAGGCGAGGCGAACATTTTTGACTGGAGGATTTTCAATGAAACTTACTGCAGTGATCGAACGCGAAGAGAATGGGTATGTATCGTTATGTCCAGAATTAGATATTGCGAGCCAAGGCGACAGTGTTGAGCAGGCGCGTGACAATCTAAAGGAAGCGATAGAACTTTTCTTCGAGTGTGCATCTTCCGAAGAAATAAAAAGGCGTCTTCATGGGGAGGTCTTCATCACGCAAGTTGAGGTGAGCGTTGGGTAGACTTCGGGTCCTTTCGGGCAGAGAAGTTTGTGAAATTCTCTCAAACCATGGTTTCATAGAAGTTCGGAGGCGAGGAAGTCACGTCGTGATGCAGAAAAAATTGCCCGAGGGCACGATTACGATTCCTGTCCCCGATCACCGTGAAATCCGGATGGGCACATTGCAGTCCATTATCAGGCAGTCTGGTTTGCCTCGGAGTGTGTTTGAATCTTGATGGCGCAATACATGGGCGAATCGAATGATTATTTTGTTCTTACTATTCAGTGGCCAGCCGTATTGCCTAAAGTGGAAAATAGGTTTTCATTTGTGTACATAGGCTATGCTCCCTGGCCTGGCCTGCCCTTGATCGGGACCCGTGCCAGCTATCAGTCGTAATGTTTTTTTTCTTGCCCCTTGCCAATAGTCATCTACCACCTTGTGTTCCTATTCGGCACTCGACACCGCTCCCACAACAACCTTCACTTTCTGATTACTGATCACCCCACTCTGCTCTGCGAGCTACGCAGGGCAAGTTGATTACTGATTTTTTATCTCATCCCTCGACACTCTTCACTTTCTAATTACCGGCCACCGGTCACTTGTCACTCGTCACTTGTTCCCAGTCACCCATATAAGACCAAGGTCCCATAGACAGCTCTTGAAATTCTTATTAATCTGTTCCTGTACTTCTAAATTTTACTGCAATATTTCGGTCTTTGTGGAGGGAGGGCACTGTGGTGTATTTGATTGAACTGGCGAAGAGGGGCGCCGAGACTTGCTGGGCATGCAGAAACGAAGAGGCCATGAAGTTATTGGCGGATGCTCGGAAAATAGCAAAAGAGGCCGAAAGCTGTCAACCGCCGCCACCACCACCTTCGAAGGTCATTGACAAAATGACACTTCAGGTGCTCTTCGATTTTAATAAGGCTACCCTTACCGAAGCGGACGTGAAGGAACTCCAGAAGGCCATTGCATTTGTGAAGAAATACCCCGGTTCTAAGATCAGACTTGACGGGTGCACTGATAGTATCGGCACAGATGCATACAACTTGAAACTTTCGGAGAAGAGGGCCACAGCTGTCATGAACTATCTCATCAAGGAAGCCGATGTGGACAGATCTAAGATCACAGCGGTTGGACATGGTGAGGCAGACCCTGTGGC
>DCUS01000164.1:0-6616 GCA_002327885.1 Syntrophaceae bacterium UBA2208 | reverse complement strand
TCTTTCAATTTGAGTGGCTGGGATGTTATACTTATTTAATGAGGAAACAGCTTCCCTGGATCATCTCTCTCCTGGCCTTTGGAATTCTTTTTCCCAATTGTGTAAAAAAAGCCCCTCTTCCCCCCTGGACATCAAAAATATCCATGCTGCAAGCTCCGATTGGACCGGAAGAGATTTTCAGGCTTCCTGAAGGAAATCAAATCACTTTCAAGGAACTTTTAAAGGACCTCCAGACAACCCGGGTTATCTTTGTGGGGGAGTCTCATGACCAAATCGAGCACCATCGAATTCAGGCAAGACTTCTCCAGAATCTCATCGCCGAAGGGAGAGAGCTGGGGATTGCCATGGAGATGTTCACCCGATCCCAGCAACCCGTTCTGGATCAATGGATCCGGGGACTCCTGACAGAGGAAGAATTTCTAAAAGAAGTTCAATGGGAGACAACCTGGGGAATAGATTATGAACTTTACAGGGACATTCTTGATCAGGCAAGAACTCACCGAATCAAAGTCCTCGGTCTCAACATCGAAAGGGACTTGGTGAGGAGAGTGGCTCAAAACGGAATCGAGAAACTTTCCTTCGAAGACAGGAGGAAACTTCCCGAAATGGACCTAACGGACCAACGGCATCGCGCCTATATCAAATCCATTTATAAAAACCACCAAGGAGGGGTGGCGGAAGATTTCCAATATTTTTATGAGGCCCAATCCCTCTGGGACGACGGCATGGCAGAGACCCTCTCCGATTATCTCAAATCCTCCGATGGGAAAGGAAAAACTCTATTGGTACTGACGGGAAGTGGCCATGTCGTTTTTGGTTTTGGAATTCCGGATCGGTTTTATCGAAGAACCTCCCTCCCTTATCAAACCATTGTCTTAAAGGCATGGAAAGAAAAATTGGATGAGGATTTCACTTTTACCGAAACTTCTTCGCCCCTTGCTAATTTCCTCTGGCTCACCCCGTTCAACGCTCCTGTTAAAAGAAGGCCAAGCATTGGTGTTGTATTAAAGAAGAGAGAGGACCAAAAAGGACTATGGATCGAAAGAGTGCTTCCTAACAGCCCGGCAGAAAAGGCCGGCCTTTTTTCAGGAGATCATTTGATTATGGTTGAAGGAAAAGAAATTGTGAAGGGGAAAGACATTCATGATGCCGTCGTTCAAAAAGGCTCGGGAAATAGCATCCATTTCATCCTTTTCCGAGAAGGGGTAAAGAAAGAAATTTCAATCCCCCTCTCTTCTTTGAAAGATTAACTTCCGTTATTGATCCATCCATTCCGATTTAATCCCCATTTTTGTTCTCACCTCGTCCATGACTCCTTTGGCAATGGCTTTACATCGATCGGCACCGGATTTTAATACATCGATCATATATTGGGGCCTTTCATTGATCTCTTTGACACGTTCCTGAATCGGACCGATCTCCCCCAACAGACTCTTAAAAAGAATCTCTTTACATTCAATGCATCCGAATCCTGCCGTCCGGCATTGGTGATCGACAAAGGCAACCTGATCCGAATTTGAAAACGCCTGGTGCATTGTGAAGATATTGCAATGCTCAGGATGCCCGGGATCGCTCCGGCGCTGCCGGTGTTCACAGGTTGCTGCAGTTCGCAATTTTTCCCAGATTGTTTCAGGAGGGTCAAGGAGGCCAATGGCATTATTCAGTGATTTGGACATCTTGGCCCCACCGTCCGTCCCCAGGATGCGTGGGGCATCAGAAAGAAGCACCCGGGGTTCGGGGAAGGTATCTCCGAAACGGGCATTAAATTTTCGTGCGACCTCCCTTGAGAGTTCGACATGCTGGACCTGATCTTCTCCTACCGGAACATATCCCGCTTTGTAGATAAGAATGTCCGCAGCCTGAAGGACCGGATAATCCAGGAGCCCCATATTGATATTGAGACGATGCTGTTTTGCCTTCTCCTTAAATTGGGTCATTCTCTCTAACTCACCGATTGGGGTAACGCAATTGAAGATCCATGCCAGTTCCGTATGCTCGGGGACGTGAGATTGCACGAAGACCATGCATTTATCCGGAGTTAATCCACAGGCAACGAGAATCGTTGCTGTATCCAAAATCCTTTTCTGCATCAAATCTACTTCATACTCAATGGTGACGGCGTGATAATCCACGACACAGTAGACGCATTCATATTGATCCGCCAACTTTGCCCAATTTCGTATCGCGCCCACATAATTACCAATATGAATTTCCCCTGAGGGTTGAATTCCACTGAAGATACGATCCATAAGATGCTCCTCTGTTTAAGGATAACCTAATCCTTTAACCTCAAACTCTCTAACCGAAAAAGGCCATGGGTTGATATTGCCCATGGCCCCTCGTTCAACCTATTCTATAGAAAATCATCAGTGCAGAGGTCCAAGGCAATATCCTTTTCTAACACTCCTATGCCATATCCAGGCCAACTTCCTCTCCTTCATCCCATCTCAATGATGAAATAATCTATCCCAATTTCCATCGAAAATCAACTTTTTCAATTATTTTTTCAATCATTTTTATTAATGAAATCACAGAGCATTCCGGCTGTCTTTTCAACAATGGAGGCACATTTCTTCATGCCCCCTGAAGCCAACCAATTTTGTCGTTCCTTTTCGTTATCTAAATGAACGCCTATGATGTCGTAACAGAGATTGCTTCCAAACTCTTTTTCAAATTGGCTCCAGAATTCCCGACATTTTCCGTAAATCTTAGAAAGGGCTTCCTTGTCCTGAGGATCGGTCCTTCCCATCTTCATCCCAATGGTCATCACTGCGCCAGTGAATGCCCCGCAAAGAGACCCCTTCCTCCCAATGCCTCCACCAAACCCTGAAGCCAACATCGGTATAAAAGCATCCTGAATCCCAAGATACTCCTTGAAACTCAAGGAGATGGATTCCGCTCAGTTGAATCCCTGATCAAGATAACTTTTGGCCCTTTCCGAAACCAATTTGACATCATCTTTTTTCCCCATAAGGATTCTCCCATCATCTACTCATGACTCATTTTTTTAGAATGGATCGGTTCAAATTTAGCATGTTAAAATGAAAAAAGCCACAGGTTTGATTGAAGCCGCCCGTTATAAAATAGGTTAAGAAATTAACCAATGAAAACCTGGCGACTTTTAGATACGGGTGCCCGTTCGGGCGCTGAAAACATGGCGCTGGACGAAACACTCCTCGAATTAAAAGCGGGGTGAAGAATCCCCCCTCCCCTCCTTTTTTCTCCAGTTCTCCACCCCAACGGTTCTGGTCCTTCACCTCTTTTGATTTGACTTGACAATACTTTTTCTCAATTATATGCTCTTACTATAAGAGCTTATATGCTTGGAGGTGGGCTATGAGAATTACCACGCATATCCCTGACCCACTCGCAAGGGATGCAAAGAGGATGGCCGAGAACGAAAAAAAATCCGTCTCTTCAATTATTGCCGAAGCCCTGGCTTATTACATTACCGAAAAAAGAAAAAAGAGACTGGGCAGAAAGGTTTTGGAGATTGCAGGCAAAGTGCGTATTTCTCCTGAAGTCCACAAAGAATTAGAAAGGGGGCGCACGGATTCCAGTGATAGGACTTGATACAGGATTCTTTGTAGAATTACTCAAAAAGGATTCGAAAGCGGTTGAAATATGGGAAGGAATCATAGAGGGTGATGAATCAGCTGTCTCATGTCTAACGCTTTATGAATTAAAAAGGCTATCTCTTAAGGGTGCCATAGAATCCAATGCCGTGGATACTATTATTGAGGCTATTCGAGCCATTTGTAGGGTTGTCTGGCTTGATAATACTGAGATGCTGATGGCGGCTGCTACCATCTCACAAAGCCACGACATTCATGCGATGGATTCACTCATCCTCGCAAGTCTTGCTACTTTAAATACAAAAACAATTTATACCACCGATTCCCATATTGAGAAATACAAGAAAAAAGGAATCAACATTATCAACATGGTCGTCATGCCCGGGTCCCGACAATAACCCCACGATGAAGCCAACCCTGCTCCAAAAAGGAATCCAGTCCAAACTCCTCCGATGGTTTAAGAAGAACGGAAGAGACCTCCCCTGGAGAAAAACCCGAGACCCTTATGCCATCTGGGTTTCAGAAATCATGCTCCAGCAGACCCAGGTAGCAACAGTCGTCCCTTACTTCCAAAAATTTTTAAAAACCTTTCCAACGATCCATCAATTGGCCAAATCTGATCTCTCGAAGGTCTTAAAAACCTGGGAAGGGTTGGGATACTACTCCAGAGCCCGAAACCTTCACGGTGCTTCCCGGATTCTCCTGAATCATTTCCGTGGGAAAGTCCCTGACACATTGAAAGACCTTCTCAGCCTATCCGGAATTGGCCGATCCACGGCAGGCGCCATCCTCTCCTTCGCTTTTCACAAAGAAGCCCCTATCCTTGATGGAAATGCCAAGAGAATTCTCTCCAGACTGTTTGCCGTTTCGGGAAGTCCGGAAGAAAGGAAAACAGAGCAACTTCTCTGGAAATTTTCAGAGTCCCTGATTCCAAAGGGATATTCAAATCCCTTTAACCAGGCGCTTATGGATCTTGGCTCTATGATCTGCACACCTAAAGATCCTCAGTGTCCGAAGTGCCCTCTTCATGATTTCTGTAAAGGATATGGTTCGGGAAAACCCGAGAAATATCCCGTCAAGGAGCCGAAGAAAAAGATTCCGCATATTGAATCAGCCACAGCCGTGATCAAGAAGGGTGAAAAGGTTCTCCTCAATCAAAGACCGCCTGAAGGCCTTTTAGGAGGACTGTGGGAATTTCCGAATTGTCGGGTCGGATTAAAACAAGGGCCAAGGTTAAGGTTAGGATTGATAAATGCTATTAAAAAAGAAATGGGAATGGATGTCGAAGTGAAAAAGTTCATGGGGATATTTTATCAAACCTATTCTCACTTCAAACTTACCATGCACATCTTTCATTGTCGGCATCTCAATGGAAAGGGAAAAGGGAAATGGGTCCCTTTGAAAGGCCTCCGTCTTCTGCCCTTGTCTAAAATACATCGCAGAATCGCTGACACCATCATACCAAAGTTATCCCCCCTCAGGGAAAGGAATCAATGATGACTTCTATTTATCTTGTGCGTCATGGCCAAACCGCATGGAACAGAGAAGAGATCTTCCGGGGAAAAACAGATATTCCACTCGATGAAACAGGGCTGAGACAGGCCGAGCTGGCAGCGAAATATTTTGATGGGATGGAGATCCATCGGATTTATTCAAGTCCTCTATCCAGGGCCTGGGAGACGGCCCGGAAGATTGCTCAACCTCACAGCTTAAAAGTCAAACCTCTGGAGGGAATCATCGATCTAAGTTTTGGAAATTGGGAGGGCCATTCCCATGAAGAGATTCGGAGAAACGATCAAGAAATTTACAGACTGTGGAGGGAAGAGCCTCACCGGGTCAGGCTTCCGGGAGGAGAGAGTTTAGATGAAGTCAGAGTGAGGGCGATGGCTTCACTGGAAGAGGTGATCCGAAACCATTCCGGAAAGACCCTTGTTCTGGTTTCCCACCGTGTCGTTAACAAGGTGCTGGTTTGTGGAATTTTGGGTTTGGACAACTCCCATTTCTGGCAGATCGCCCAGGATACAACGGCCATCAACCTGATCCAATACAAAAATGGGAAATACATTCTTTCTCTCATGAATGAGACCTGTCATCTCAAACCCCTCAAAGAGGATTTGGTGAAGGTTGACTTTTAATGGGTTGAAATTAGGGTTATAATTTGGTTTATTAGGAGTGTTGGAGTAGCGGAACGATAGAGCAATGAAGTAAAGAACCCCGCCTACAAGGCGGGGCTTTAAAACCTAAATTCTAAAACCCGAAACCAAGATCCCGAAACAAGTTCGGGATGACAAAAAGACCAGAGCCAAACTGTCATGTCATGCTGAACTTGTTTCAGCATCTGATTCATTTTTTCTGCTTTCAGCAGACGCATCTTTCATCCCCGTCCACAGGAAGGGGTTTTCAGATGCGATTTTAATAAAAAATATTGGAATAATAGGGAAAAGATGCCAATGAAGATGATTGTCGTTTACCCAACGTTCCAGTATTCCTTTGGGTTGGTCAATGATTGAGATTCGATTTCATGGAAGGGGTGGTCAGGGAGCCCAGGTGGCATCCAAAGTGCTTGCCGTCGCCTTTTTCCATGAAGGGTTCCATGTCCAGTCCTTCCCTGCCTTTGGAGTCGAAAGGCGAGGAGCGCCTGTCATGGCCTTCTTGAGGGTGGACCAGCAGTTCATCCATTTGAGGGTCAATATCTACAAACCTGATCATATCGTTGTTCTTGATCCCACGCTGATCGGGGCGATTGATGTAACCTCAGGACTGAAGCAGAATGGATGGATCATCATCAATTCACATCAGTCCCTTGAGGAATTTAACACCCTGAAAGGGTTTCGAACGGCGACTGTCGACGCCACGTCTATAGCCATCCGAAATGGACTGGGTTCAAGAACGAACCCGATTGTCAATACAGCCATCTTAGGAGCCTTTTCAAAGGTGACCGGCCTGATTGGGATCGATTCCGTTGCCCTGTCCATTCGTGAAGAGATTCCAGGAAAAAAGAATGAGAACGCCAAGGCTGCAAGAGAAGCCTATCAAGAGGT
>DCUS01000137.1:3612-14942 GCA_002327885.1 Syntrophaceae bacterium UBA2208 | reverse complement strand
AGCATCAATGAGATTCCTTTTTAACTCCCATTGCCCCCCCTGAAGCTGTGAAAAATTTGGGGAGGGGAACGGACAGAGAAATATCTCCAAAACTGTAGAATACGGACTTTAAAAAGGTATGGGGGATGAGTCAGTTTAACTTATCAACCTTACATGGTTATCGATCCTTATCATTATCATTGATTCTGAAAAAGGTAGCCGCTCTACAGTTTTTCCGACATCTCCCTGTCCGCACTGTGAGTCCTGGAATTTTTCACAGGTTCTTTTTAATAAAGGGAGGGATGGAGGAATTAAACTTAGAAGGGAAAAATATGAAAAGTAAAATAACAGAAGAACGGGGGTTTACCCTGATTGAGATCATGATCGTCGTGATCATCATCGGATTGATGGCCGCCCTGGTGGGGCCGAGATTGTTTGGGAAGCTCACCACGGCAAAGCAGAAATCAGCGAAGGCACAGATTGAGCTTTTTGGCACGGCTCTCGATGCGCTTCGGCTCGACACCGGCAGATATCCTACCACGGAAGAAGGATTGAAAGCTCTCAGGGAAAAACCTTCAGGAGTTGAAAATTGGAGCGGACCTTATCTTCCCAAGGAAATCCCCGTTGACCCCTGGGGAAAACCTTATATCTATAAATCTCCAGGCGAGCATGGTGAATATGATCTGATCACTTATGGGCTTGATGGCATGGAAGGGGGCGAGGGGGAGAATCAGGATGTCGTCAGTTGGAAAGATATTGGCAAATGAGAAATAAAGGTTTTTCATTCCTGGAGGTGATGGTGGTTATGGTTATCCTGAGCCTTTCCATCTCGCTCGTCACTCCTTCCCTGTCCCGATTCTTCAGGACAGTGGAGTTAAAGGGAGCGGCTAAAAAGGTCTCAGGGATCCTCCGCCATGGCCGGAGCGAGGCAGTCAACAAAGGATTGGTCTATCAGGTTTTTTTTAATGCCGATTCGAGAGAGATAGGAATTCAGTCCATGGAATCCCCTCTTGTAGAAAAAGAAGAAGGAGTCAAAAAGGAGAAGGAGCTTTCTAAAAAAATATATTCACTCCCGGAGGGAGTCCAAATTAAAAAGGTGGAAGTGGCTTCGCCTCAATATGCTACGGACTTCCCCACAATTGAATTCTACCCGAACGGCGGCTCCAACGGAGGGTCTATTGTCCTGGATGGCCAGGACCGAAACGGTTTTCAAATCGAAGTCAACTTTCTGACCGGAATAGTAAAGATTAAAAGCGCCGAAGACATTAAGCAATGAAGGCAAGGGGATTCACGCTGATCGAAGTGTTGGTGGCTGTAGCGATCCTGGGGATCGGGTTGACCGTTACCCTTGAGCTCTTTGCCGGAGGACTGCGCCTCGGAAGGACCTCTGAAGAGTACACGAAGGCGGTCAATTATGCTCGCATGAAAATGGAAGAGTTGGCAGTCAAACCCGAAGTGGCAGAGGGGTCGGAAGAAGGGAGTTTTGATGACACGTTTCGCTGGCAGGTGGAAGTGAAGAAAGTGGATCTTCTTCCCGTAGAAGATAAACCGGACTTTAAACCCCCTGTCCATTTTTATCAGGTCCAGATTGATGTCATCTGGAAATCAGGTTCCAAAGAAAGGTCGACACGTCTTGAGTCTTACAGGACAATGAAACCAAAAGAAGAGGAGAAGAAAAGCTGAGACGGTAACGGACCAAAGGAGAGAGCCATTTGTGAGATTTAATAGAGGGTTGCTTACCTCAGGAAGAGATACTTATTCAACGGCGGGGTTCACCCTGGTGGAGGTGATGGTGGCCCTGACCGTCCTCGGGTTTGTTCTTCTAATGATTTTTGGAGCCTTCCGGCTCGGGCTTTCCGCATGGGAAAGAGGAGAATCAATCAAGGAGGAATACCAGAGAGTGCGGATCATCTCACAGTTGATCTCACAACAGATGAAGTCGATTGTCCCTTATAAAATTAAAACTAAAAAGGCAGAAGGAGATTACCTTGCTTTTGACGGAAAGGCGAGCTCCTTAAGATTCGTCTCCGCCCTTCCTCTTAAGACGAGACAGGCCGAGGGGTTTGTCTATGTGGTTTATGATTTCAAAGAGGGAAGGGGAGAAGAGGGAGGAAGTTTGGTCCTATATGAGCAGAGGGTCCTCAACCGGGATTTTTTTGAGGATGAACTCAAGGAAAAATCGGCGATTTCTCTATTAGAAGGAATCACCGATGTCCGATTCGAATATTATCAAGAAGAAGATATTGAAAAAAACCAGAAAGAGGATTGGATCGAGGAATGGAATGCGAAGGAGGTCAAGGCATTTCCCAGGGCTTTAAAAATGACCATTGTTCAAAAAAACGGGAAAGGCAAAAGGGAGGAAATCCCCATCACGCTTGTGGCCTCTCTTCCGGCCTATCAATTTGAAGAGGTCCGAACAGCCCCGGCACGCTTTGGGCGAAGGTCCATACAACGAATACCCACACCGCAAGGGAATTAATGAAAGTTCAAAGTTCAAAGTTCAAAGTTCAAAGTTTCTGCCTGCGCCAAGCCTTCGGCGGGCAGGCAAGAGGTGTGGCCCTCATCATGGTGCTCTGGGTCATTGCTGTCCTTTCGGTCGTGGTTCTGGAGTTCTCTTTTGCCATGAGGACGGAAGTCAATATCACCAAAAACTATAAGGAGGAACTGCAACTCTATGCCATGGGCCAAGGAGGGGTTCAACGCACCATTGCTGAGTTGATTTACAAACACGATTCAAAGGTTCAACAGCTGAGAAAAACGTTAACGTCGGAAGAGATCCCCCCAGAAAAAAAGGAATGGGTGACCGATGGAAGACCTTATTTAATCCCTTTTCAACAGGGGACATGTGAAGTCAAAGTAATGAGTGAGGCCGGCAAGGTGAACATCAATTTGGTTTCCGAACAGATGCTTCGGAAGATCATTACCCTGTTAGGATTGGAAGGCGAGTCAAGGGATATTGTGGTGGATTCCATTCTGGATTGGAAGGATGCGGATGATTTCTACCGCCTCAATGGAGCAGAAGAGTCCTATTATCAATCCCTGAAAGAGCCCTATCAATGCAAAAATGCGCCCTTCGACTCCATTGAAGAACTTTTCCTTGTTCGGGGAGTAAGTCGAGCCCTTTTTTATGGCAGAGGGGATATCAAAAAGGAGGAGGAAGGAGAGAAGGTGGTCCGGGCCGGGTTGAAGGATATTTTCTCAATCTACTCTCCCGCCGGACAGATTGATATCAACAGCGCCTCTCCGGTGGTATTAAAGCTGGTCTTATCCATTCCGGAAGATGTAATGCAAAAGATTGTCAAGGTTCGAGAGGAGAAACCGTTTGATCACCAGCTGGATCTCCTCCTGAGGGTGCCAGAATTAAGGCCCTTCATCGAAGGGGACCGGGAAAGACAAAACCTTATTCTTTACGGGAGAACACTTCTCACCCCTTACTATACTGTTGAGTCGAAGGCCAAGGTGAATGAGGGCGAATCGGTCCGGGGTTTAAAAGCCATCGTCAAAATAGACCCTAAGGAGAAGGAGGGATATAAAATCCTGCAGTGGGTGGATGTCCTCCTTTAATCTATTTTGAAAATAGTATATAATGGTGTTTTACGTAAATTGGACTGAGCGATGCGGATACTCGATACAAGTTTTGGGATCGATTTCAGACAGGACCATCTCATCCTCACGCTGTTGAAAAAAGCCTTTCGGAAGATCAGGCTGGTAGATTTTGGAGTCTATTCCCTCCAGCCGGAAGGGCAAAAAGGGGAGCGAGAAGCCCAAATGATCGGGTTGGTCTATTCCTTTATCTCGAAACACCGCCTCAGTAAAGAGCATGTTTTTATCTCCATCCCGAGAGAGAAGGTCATCGCACGGTTTATTGAGCTTCCCGCGGCCGCCAAGGAGAACTTAAGAAAGGTGATCGAATATGAGGTTCCTAAATATACCCCCTTTGAAAAGGAAGAGGTCACCTTTGATTTCCAAATACTCAGGCAGGAAAAGGACCGGCTTCATCTCTTTGCTGTTTTCATGAAGAGAGGAGATCTGGACTATTATATCGCCCTGTTGAAGAGGATTGGCATCCAACCCCATTCGATCCAGATCCCATCCACCTCCGCCCTCAACCTTTTCCTGTATCATCAAGAACACCGGAAGAATGAGACCTCCGTCCTGTTTGATGTGGCCGAATCCTTTTTTGAGATGAATGTAATCCGGGGAAAGGAGAATTGGACGGACAGTTTCCATTTCCCCCTGTCTTTGAAAGAAAACGAATCGAGATGGATGAAGACCCTGAAGCACTCGGGATTCAGCGAAGGTTCTTTTCCAAAAGCCGCTTTTTATGTTTATGGCTTGGGGGCGAATGAGAAAACGGTGACCGCCCTGAAGGTGGCCGACCCCGTGAAAGACGTTTTGCCCCCTCCGATGAATCGGATCACCCAAGAGAAGAAACTCCCCGATCCATATTCCATTTACGCTTCGGTAGGTCTTCCCCTTAAAGGATTGACCAAGGCTCGGATGGACCTGAACCTCCTCCCCCTGGAAATGCGAAAAATGATGAGACGGTTTGATAAACCGCTTTTTATTATACTCTTTGCGCTCACATTGATTCTCAGCCTGACATGGGGGGCAGGGGTTTTTTTTCAATACAGAAATGAATTGAATACGGTGACGGAGGAAATCAAACAGAAAAAACCCGAGGTCGAGAAGATTGAAAAACTTCAAAAACAGAAGGAAATCATGACCAAGGAAATTCAAGAGCTCGACAGGGTCACTTCCGGAGAAATTCCTAAGATGGAAATTCTGAAGGAACTGTCACAACTCTTACCGGATACCGTATGGATCTGGAATCTGAAATACAATGGGAAGGAAATCGAGATCAGCGGATACGCCGATTCTGCTTCTGATCTGATTCCTCTTCTTGATAAATCCCCTCTTTTTGAAAGGGTGGAATTTATGGCCCCGGTCACGAAAGAAAAACACTTGAGGCTCGGTGGAGAGAAGGAAAAGGAACGGTTTAAGATGAAGGCCAAGCTTGAGAAATGGAGGGGGACGTCTTGAAGCCATGGTCATTTCTTAAAACATTTAGATTTTCTCGAAAGAGTGTCCTCTGGGTTCTCATCGGGATGGTTGTCGTCGTTCTCATTTATATATTTGGGATTCTCCCTCTTGTCGAAGCAGCCAGGAGGACGGAAGAGGAGATTGTCCTAAAGCGGAGAGTTCTTTCGAAATATCAGGAGCATCTCCAGAACCGTGATACGGTTCAACAGGAACTGGATCAAACCCTCAAGCAGTATGAAACGATTCAGCAAAGGCTTCTTGGGGGAGAGACCGCCCAACTTGGATCGGCCAACCTTCAGGAGATGGTGAAGCGTCTCACGGATAAGAACGGGATCAACATCCGGAGTTTCAGAATTTTGGAGCCCAAGGAGATGAACGTCTACCGAAAAATTTCCCTTCAGATCGAATTTAGCCCTACTCCCAGCCTATTAAACCTGAGTCAATTTATTTTTGATATCGAACATCACGAAAAGGAATTGATGATTTCGGAACTGGATTTCCTTGCCCTCAATCCAAGAACTCCGAATAGTCTCCAGGGAAGTTTGGTCATTTCCGGATTCATGAAAATATACCCCGAAAAAGAGAAGGGGAAGGAGCAATAATGTCAATCAAATATGGGGGGTTTTGTATCATTCTCTCCTGCCTGATCCTCTTTCTTGCGATCAAGAGCTTTGAGGCATGGACTCACTCCGTCGAGGTCTCCCCGGATAAAGGAATGATGAAAAAATCCGAACCCAAAGTGAGTCCTCCGCCGGCGATTCTTGCCGTGAAAGACCCCTCCGCCAATAAAACTTATCTTTCGATCGCCGGGAAAAATATATTCAGTCCCGAGAGAAAAGATTTCCCTGTTTCCGCTTCGGGCTCCGGAACATCGGTCGGGGCCATGGTGCGTCCCAGGATTGTTTTGTATGGCGTAACCCTGACGAAGGATTACCAATCCGTTTCGATTGCCCAGACCGGAAGGCCTCTTAGAAAAGGGGAGAGAGAGTTGATGACTTTGAAGATCGGCGAAAGGATCGGAGATTATAAACTGGCCAAAATATCTCGCGATCGAATTACTCTGGAGTCGGAAGGGGATACTTTTGAAGTTCTTCTTTATGACCCGGGGATCCCAAAACAAAGAAAAGATGTTAAAACAGAGAGCAAACCTGCTTCCCTGACAACTGCCATACCGACCTCCACCCCACCCCCCGCAGCTTCTCCAAAACCCGCTCCGGAACCGGCTCAAAAGCCCCGGGAATCCGTTCCGGGGGGGATTACCACAACACCCCCTGCGGCAACCTCCCCAGGCACTGCGAGACCATCCTTTCCACCTCCATCAACAGTGAGAGGGAGAAGAGTATATACACCACCTTCGGGAAGTACGACGCTCCCGGGAAGTCCGGTTACCCCACAAACCACACCGCCTGGAGCCGAGGATTAAATGATGAAGAGGGATATAAAAAGATGAGAAAAATAATACAGTGTTGGATAATCGTCTTAGGGTTCTTCCTGCTCGTTAGCCTGCCTGTCGGCCTCCCTCCTGCTTTGTCAAAAGAGGGGCAAAAGGCACAGAAAATCATTGAAGTTCTATCGGAGGAAGGAAGGGATTACATCATCTTCAGGGTCATAGGTGATGGCAAAGTTGAAAATTATCATTCCTTTAAGCTGGATTCACCTACGAGATTTGTCCTGGATATCTCTGGGATAGAGTCGCCCTATGAAAAGCTAATCAGAGTAAAAAGTTCCCTGATTAAAAGCGTTCGGACAGGACATCATCAGGATAAATTGAGACTCGTTTTTAATTCTCAAACCCCCGAACTTCCCCAACATCAAGTCCATCCACTCGGTGATCAATTGATTGTCTCGTTTGGAAATGCTCCCCAATCCCAGGCGCCTCCAACCACTATTCCCGAGCCAAAATCTATCCCATCCATCCCCCGACGCACTCCTCCGCTTACGCCCATTGCCCAACCCTCCCCCGTTCCTTCGTCCCCTGGGCCAACACCGCCTCTTCTCGCTTCTCCCCCAGCTCCTGGACCGCAACCACCGCCATCGCCTCCTCCTGCTTCTCCGCCATTGCCTCGGCCTCAACCCCAACTACAGCCACAGACCGCTCCTCAACCTTTGCCATCTCCTTCGCCCCCTCAAATTCCTCCTCCCAAGGCTCCTCCTGCCGCTCAAAGAGCACCAACTATGCCTCAGATGGTCTCCGGCGTCGTCTTCAATTTCGACAATGCGGATATTTATGAAGTGATCCGCGTCATGGCAGAGATCATGAAAATAACTTACATCATTGACCCAAAGGTAAAAGGAGTCGTCAATATTCATACCTCAGGCCAAATATCCTCTCAGGACGTTTTTACCGTGTTCCAGTCCATCCTGAGGTTGAATGGAGCCACAGCCGTTCATAAAGATGGGGTTTATGAAATCGTGCCGTTAAGTGATGCCAAGAAGTTATCCATTTCTCCCACTGGAATGCCTGAATCGGGAAGACCTTCTTCTGAAGAAAGATATACGATCCAGATCATTTCGTTGAAATATATTCCTGTGTCAGAGGTGTCCAAGATGATCAAACCTTTCCTCTCCGATGGGGCTGATATTGTGGAGCATCCTCCTCATAACATCCTCATCATCGGGGATGTTGCTTCCAATGTCAAAAAATCCGTGGAAATCATTGCCCTTTTTGATATCGATATCTTCACCAATTTGAGAGTCAGGATCTATCCCATTCTCAATTCGGATGTGACAGAGATTGCCAAGGAGATGGAGCGCATTTTTTCATCTTTTGAGGTTTCTATCAAATCGGGAAGAGGAGTGGGCATCACCTTCACGCCGATCAATCGGATCAACTCGCTCTTAGTGGTGAGCTCTATTCCGAATATTTTTGAAAAAGTGGAGGGATGGCTCAGGGAACTTGACAAAGTTCCTATGGAAGGGGGAAGATACGGGGTTTTCGTGTATTATGTCCAGAACGCCAAGGCCAAGGATTTGGCGGAGGTTTTAAAAGAGATATTTATGACCACCAAGAAGGAGAAGAAAACCGATTTTAAAGAGAAGGTGACCGAGCAACCCACTTATCCCAGGGGAGTCAAGCCTGCTCCAAGCACTCCTTCTCCGACACCTCCAAAGGAAGAGGGGACGGCCATTCCGGAGGGGGAAATCAATATTGTTGTGGACGAGACCACCAATGCTTTGGTCATCCGGGCCTTTGCCAGGGATTATAAAAATATCCTTGAGACTGTTAAAAAACTTGATCTTTATCCCAAACAGGTGTTGATTGAAGTTTTATTGGCAGAGATCACTCTTGACGATTCGAACAGGTTCGGAATCGAATGGGCAAGGTTTATCGATAAAGCGGGTGTCCATACGATCGGCTTCGGAACCACCCCCGGCAGCCCGCCGATTGACCCTTATACGGTCGCCACGGCATTGCCGTTGCCTGGGGCAGGAACGCTGAGGTATTCGATCATAAAGGAATCAGCAAGATTGTCTGCGGCAATCAAGTTGGCCGCAACGGAGAACCGTTTGAAAATCGTCTCCTCCCCCCACCTCATCGCCTCGAATAATAAAGAAGCCAAAATGCAGGTAGGGAAATCACAGCCTGTCCTCACCTCTACCTATTCCTATGGATCAACCACAGGGAGCATCGTCAGCAGTACCACCTCAACTGGCGTCATCGAGGGGACGATTGAGTACAAGGATATCGGCATTATACTGACGATTACCCCGCGAGTGAGCGATGGGGGTCTCATTACGCTGGAGTTAGAGATTGAGAAGAGCGATGTGAACACAGACGCCCTTCCCCTCGGAAATCTTCAGAATGTTCCGGTTTTTACCAAAAAGACGGCGAAAACCATTCTTTCCGTGAACGAGGAACAAACCATTGTCATCGGTGGCCTCATCGAAGACACCAAGGATGTGAAAAAGTCAGGGATTCCTCTTTTGAGTAAGATCCCTATTCTCGGCGGCCTGTTTGGAACACAGGAATATGTTTTCAGCAAGACAGAGTTAGTTCTTTTAATGACCCCGCACATCATCACAGACCAGGTTCAATCGAAAAGCGTGACCGAAGAATTCAAAGAGAAGGTGGAGGGACTCAAGAAGGAGTTAGAAAAAGAAAGAATGAAAAAGGAGAAAAAATAGCGGATGAAAAAATATTTTATTATTTTAATGCTATTTGGATTTATCTTTTTGAGTCTATCGGGCTGCAGTCAGGAAGCGAAAAAGGAGCGCCATTGGAAACGCGGAGAGAAGTATTTTTCTCAGAATAAGTTTCGAGAAGCGATCATCGAATACAAGAATGTAGTTCAAAATGATCCGAAGGATGCCATGGCCCGCTACAAACTGGGCCTTTCCCATTTAAGAGCGGGTCAGGTCCGGGAAGCATTTTCCGAATTTGTAAAGAGCGTGGATATCAATCCCGATCTGATGGATGCCCGTCTTCGGTTAGGCAATCTCTATCTCCTGTCCAAAGATCTCAAAAAGGCGAGAGAGCAGGCAGAAAAAATTCTTGCGAAAGAACCCCAAAACGCCTCCGGCCGTCTCCTGATGAGCTCGGTTTATGTGGGCGAAAAAGATTTGGATAAGGCGATTTCCGAAGCCAAAAAAGCAATTGAGCAAGACCCAAAGCAAATTGACATCTATCTTCATTTAGCCAATCTCTATCTTCTCAAAAAAGACCTGGCTCTGGCAGAAAAAACCTTTAAAGAAGCGATTCGGGAGGAGGAAACCTCAGCCAAAGCACGGTACGCCTTGGCTGAGTTCTATCAACGGACAGGAAAGACAGAACAGGCTGAGTCGGAATTAATCGAGGTGACAAAATTTAATCCGAAAGATCCAAACCCTCATATCGCTCTTGGGAATTTTTATGTCTCCCTAAAACGGATGGAAGAAGCGGAGAAACAGTTTATCAAGGCCATTGAGCTCGAACCCAAACGAGTCCCTTTAATGATCCATCAGGGGGATTTTTATCTGAAGTGGGGAAAAAAGGAAAAGGCGGTCGAGAATTATCAAAAAGCGATCGATGCCGATCCAAAAAATATCCCCGCAAGAGCTAAACTGGCGGAAATCTTTTTGAATGATCATCAATTTGAGCAGGCTTCGGAGATGATTGGAAAGCTTCTCCAAATAAACCCAAAAAGTCATGAGGGGATATTCCTGAAGGGGAGACTTCATTTAGCTCAAAAAGAATTTATGGAGGCCAGCCATCTTTTTCAATCGTACCTCAAAGAAAATCCAAAATCCTTTAGAGGCCGTCATTTTTTAGGCCTTGCCCATCTTGGGAACGGAGATATCCAGCAGGCCAAAACGGAATTGGCCGAAGCCGTTAAACTCAATCCGGATTGGGTTGAAACAAGGGGATTGCTTGCCGACATTTATCTTAAAACAGGGTCTTTGGACTTATCCATCGGAGAGGCCCAGGAGGTCTTGAAAAGGCAGCCAAAATCCTTTAAAGCCCATTTAATTCTTGGGAATGCTTATTTCCTCAAAAGAGATATTGAGAAGGCGAATAAATCCTTTGAAGAATGTATTCAAATCGCCCCTCAGCATCCCCTGGGATATTACCATAAAGGACGCATCCTTCTGGTACAAAAGAAGGAGAAGGAAGCCGTGGCTCAATGGGAGAGAGCCTTGTCCATCCAACCCAATTTTTTAGAAGCCCTGCACATGATCGTCGCCGTTTATGTTAAGCAGAAAGAGAATAAAAGGGCGATTGAACGGGTGGAGGCGCAAATGAAAGTTTCGCCTCAAAACCCCTTCCTCGATCATATGCTGGGTCGTCTTTATGAAGTTGATAAGGAAAAGGCGAAGGCGGAGCATCATTATAAAAAGGCGATCGAGATCAACCCCAATGTGGCCGGGTTTTACGTTTCCCTGGCAGGGTTTTATATCCGTCAGAATTTAACGGAGAAGGCGATCCAAGAATACCAAATCGCCACACAGAAATCTCCAAATTCCATCCCCGCTCATATGGGGTTAGGGATTCTGTATGACAGGCAGAAAAAACATGACCAGGCTAAAGAGTATTATCAAAAGGTTCTGAAGATCAATCCTAAATTTGCCCCGGCTCAAAACAACCTTGCCTATCTCTACTCAGAGCATGGAGGAAATATCGATGAGGCGCTTCAATTAGCACAAAGCGCCAAACAACAGGCCCCTGAGGACCCTCATGTCTCGGACACCCTGGGGTGGATCTATTATAAAAAGAATATTTTCAACCGTGCGGTTGTTTATTTAAAAGAAGCGGATGAAAAAATTGAAGATAATCCTGTTATAAAATACCACCTCGGAATGGCTTATTATAAAAGCGGGGACAAGGAAAATGC
>DCUS01000137.1:3097-3546 GCA_002327885.1 Syntrophaceae bacterium UBA2208 | reverse complement strand
GCCTGATAATCATATAAAAGGCGCCCCTTTCTAATGAGGTTGACCCCCTCCATTTAACACTTCTTTTTCTCCTCCGATAAAGTACCCATCAAAAATTTACCAGTTTGCCGAATACTCGTACAAAAATGGACTGGAAAAGTTGACTCAGATTTTACCCCAATTGCTTCCAATTATCTCCAATATTATCGAAATGTTTTAAAAACCTGAACTATTTTATGGCATTCTTATTGCTATCCTCCTATATAAAAAATTTATATTTAATTGTTAAATCTTATCTCCAACAAAGGGGGAAATTATATGAAATGGATGACATTGGTGTTAATGATTGTTTTGGTTTTCTACGGGTCTTCATTCGGCGCAACGCTAAATCTTAAAGCAACGTGGACGGCTAATACCGAGTCGGATATGAAGGAGTATCGGCTTTACCGAACAGACGGAACGAGAACGCT
>DCUS01000137.1:0-3056 GCA_002327885.1 Syntrophaceae bacterium UBA2208 | reverse complement strand
GTTCCTCCGGCATCACCAAAGAATCTAAGTGTTCTAAATCAATAGAAGATTAAAAATTTCTAATTAGAGAGTTCTAATTTGACTTTCAATTTAAATAATTGGACAAGAAATGGAGAAATGGTAATTAATTATCCACTTAGAAATGCAATAGAATACAACACGTGTAAGGATGAATTAAATAGAGGCAAGTCATGTCAAACCAAAAATATTTGATAGGGAAACGACTTTCCCCCCATAAAATTAAATGGCAAATATCCTTATCATTCGTATTTTTAATCTGCACATTCTTTTTATCTCAATCTGCCTTTGGGGCAACTCTCAAACTTACCGCTTCATGGACGTTGAATACAGAACCAGATATAAAAGAGTATCGTCTCTATCGAACGGATATTACGAGAACACTGCTCGGAGTAACTCCACACCCAAACAACTCTTACCCTTTTACAGTCACTATCCCGGATGGATCGTCCGGAACGCTAACATTTGCGATCACCGCGGTTGATTCGAGCAACTATGAAAGTGCGGACAGTAGTCCGGCTTCCTATCCTTATAATTTGAGCCTCCCTGCGGTGACCATTACAGCCACAGATAATACGGCCACCGAGGCGGGGCCTACGACAGGCACCCTTACGGTCACCCGCACGGGGTCTACCACCGGGACGTTAACCGTATACTTTGCCGTAAGCGGGACAGCCACCAATGGGAGTGATTATAATTCTCTCCCGAACAGTGTCACCATTGCCGCAGGCTCCACGACGGCCAAGATCACAGTGACACCGATCAATGATACCGTAGTGGAGAATGATGAAACCGTTATTGTAACGCTAAGCGCCAATGCGGCTTACGCCATCGGCGCTCCCGGCAGCGCCACGGTTACGATTACCAGCGACGATGCAGGGGAGGCGGTTAGCCCTCCAACGACCCCGAGCCTTTCTTCGTCCAAGTCTGCTGTGACATTCTACAGATCTTTCGCAGGAGATTCTACCATGGTGACGGGGGCAGCTTACCAATTTTTTACGGGAGGATCTTCTTCAAATCTTGGTTCAACCCATCCTCTTGAGTACCAATTCAGCTGGGGAGATGGGACGTTTTCCTCCTGGGGTGTCTCTTCACGTGATTCCTTTTCCCAATCTCATGCCTGGACGCTTGCCGGGACTTACCAGGTGAGGGCAAGGGCCAGATGTAAAATTCATACTGATTGTGGTTCTGACTGGTCCAATGCGTTATCCATTTCGATTCAGGAGAAGCCTTTCATTCATATTATCTCGCCCAATGGGGGTGAGAATTTAGCGGTGGGCGCCAGTTACCCCATCACCTGGAATTCGTCATACTTAAATCCAAACGGGACGATTTACCTGTTTTACAAGTTTGACGGGGCATGGCATCCGATTACAACGTTATCATCTACTGCCACTTCATATACCTGGACCATTCCGAGAATTCCGGCAGGAGTAACATCGCCAGATCCTTCGGGTTCAAAACGTTCCAAACAGTCTAAACGGTCTATAGAGGTATGGATTGGAAACTGGGCGAATGGGGGTTGGGAATGTTCCGATAAGAGCGATGAAAGCTTCAGGATATTATATGATGCGTGGGTCTGTAAGATATCCGGGGTAGATCAGGGTGGAGCGACCCTTTTATTGGATGATGGAAGTTTCGAAGGGTACGGGATTTCATTAAAATGGGGGATGTTTGTCATAGATGGATCTTACAATATTGATGCGAGCAGGAAAATGAGCGGAGCCTATACGATTCGTGATTTTGCCAATCCGGACACCGTGTTGGCCAGTGGTAGTTTTACGGGGGGTGTCGATTCAAAATCGAAGCGGTTAACATTTAATTTAAATATTTCGAGCGGAACACTGAGCATATCGGGAGTGCGGTTTGTCGGTGATCCAGTGATTCCCGGGGATTGGACAGGCGTTATTTCAGGAACTGTGAATGCAACCCTTACTTCTTTGGGGATTGATCCTTATCAACTCGGAGATGAGCTCTACTCCCATGTGTTCGGGTTTTTGGGTTCGGGGGCTATAACCGGCGGCGGCCCTATTAATATCGAGGGGTATTTTTATTTAACTTCAACCACAACATCCCATTTAAACTCAACCAATGTCTACGGGATTTATAGGATCACGGAAACAAATGAGATAGGAGTATTGACAGGAGTATTAAATTCCACTAAGGGCACGATCAGTTTCACCATGACCAGCCAAAACGGGAATATATATACATTAAGTGGCAAAGCCGCTCAATAAAGACCCAAAACTATAATTGGAGCGAGTGTAGAAAGTATAACGCATTACTGAAAAGGGTTTTTAAGCTAAAAAAGGAATTCGGCAATAATTGTAAAGAAAGTTTACAATTTTAAAAAATGCAAATTTATTATAAGTATCAGGAGGTTAGGCCTTTAACTCAAAACTTATGTTGGAAAACTTTATACTTTTAATATTTTACAAAAATCTTACCCTAAATAAAAGCTAATAATATCAATCGATTATAATTAATTAGGTTTTGGCAACAAAATTGCTTCCATTTTAAGAGTACATACAGTACTGAATCTTATATGGGGAATGATTTACATGGTCGCTTATGAATTTTATCGGCGTAATGAAATTAAAGGGAACGAATTGGTCGGTATACTACCCGAGAGGAGAAAAGATCCAAAGAGAATATCCCAGGAGTCAATTATGAATTGGGGGAAATTGATTTTAGGGGAATGTATCAAAGAAAATGATATTTTTTTTATTAAGGTGGCTATCGATTAGTAGCCCTCAGGGCACATTCTAAAAATTATAGAATATTAACCAATTACTCTAAAATCATAAAGGCAGACCGGAAAAGGCTCTGCCTTTTTTTATGGTGCGACGGGGAGGGCGCAACCAGATGAAGTGGGGGTTGACAACGATAAGAGAAAAGTTATAAATATTTGGCGTCATAAATTTGCCCCTGTAGCTCAGGTGGATAGAGCAACGGATTCCTAATCCGTGTGCCGCCCGTTCGAGTCGGGCCAGGGGCGCTTTCTTTTTACCCGTAAGAGGGATGATGAAAGCAGAAAT
>DCUS01000052.1 GCA_002327885.1 Syntrophaceae bacterium UBA2208 | reverse complement strand
CTGATCGTGGCCCGAATCGGAGGGGGAATCCTTGGAGCGGCATGGGGTTCTTCAGGAGGGAGGTATTAGATGGCCTTCATCAAGATTGAAAATCTCTTAAAAAAATTCGGAGCGATGGTGGCCGTGAACCACATCAATCTGGAAGTGGAAAAAGGAGAAATGTTAACCCTCCTCGGGCCGAGCGGATGTGGCAAGACGACCACCCTGCGTTGTATTGCAGGCTTGGAGAAGCCGGATGCTGGAGATATTCTCATCGATGGTCAGCCGATGTTTTCTCAAGGGTTTGTTCCTCCCTCGCAAAGGGAGATTGGAATGGTATTTCAAAACTATGCGGTCTGGCCTCACCTGAGGGTGTTTGATAACGTTGCCTACGGGTTAAAGCTACAGAAATTTTCCAAGCACGTGATCAAGGAAAAGGTGACGGAGGCGCTGGAATCCGTGGGGCTGACGGGCCTGGGGAGGAGATATCCCGGGCAAATGAGCGGAGGCCAGCAACAACGGGTTGCCCTTGCCAGGGCCCTTGTGAGGAATCCGAAAGTGCTGTTGCTGGATGAACCGCTCAGCAACCTGGATGCCAAGCTCAGGGAGAGGATGCGGTTTGAAATCAAGAGCCTCGTGAGACGAATGAATATGACCTCCGTATACGTTACCCACGACCAGGCAGAAGCAATGGTGATCTCCGACCGCATCGCAGTGATGGATACAGGGAACATTGTGCAGGTCGGCGTTCCGGAGGAGATCTATAAAAAACCTGCAAACCGGTTTGTCGCCGATTTCATCGGGACGACCAACTTCATACCCGGGGAGATTGCGGAAGTTCCCAAGGGCAAGGAACTGGTTTACATTCAAACCGAATTTGGTGAGAAGATGCTCTGCAGAGTGTTTGACTCGGCGACGGTCGTCCCGAAACAGAAAGTTTACATCTCCATCCGTCCTGAAGACGTAGAAGTATTCGCCGAACCACCGGATGGGCGGGACAATCTTTTCAAAGGCATCATCATGCATCGAGCCTATCTCGGCAACTTCCTGAACTTCTTTGTGAATGTGGACAGCACCATGATCAGAGTACAGGTCGCTTATGACATGAGGCAGAAGGAAGGAGAGGAACTTTATTTGTTTCTGGATCCGGGAAAATGCATTGCCCTTTCCTGACGGTGTCGTTCCATCGATTACTGCCCGCGGTGCGCAAGCCAAAAGCCGATATCCCAAGCCATCTTTAGACTTTTCCTCGCTCAGCCACATCGGCGCCAAGGACATGCACTTGGAACAAAAAGGCAGGAGAGAATTAAATGCGGTCTCTTTTTACCATCAGCAAAATGGCCGGGACTAAAAGGGGAGGGGTGTTTGGGTGATGTTGTTTGCAGTGATTGTTATTTCCCTCGCTCTATTATTCGATTTTTCAAATGGTTTTCATGATGCCGCCAACGTCGTGGCAACCATTATTATCACCCGGGCTCTCTCACCCAAAAAAGCCCTGATCTTAGCGTCGATTTGTGAATTTATCGGGCCTTTCCTTTTTGGGACGGCCGTAGCGCACATGATTGGGAAAAATATTATCGACACCTCCGCTTTTGACCCGGGGACATTGAATATCTCAGTGCTTCTCATTATTGCCGCTCTGATGGGCGCAATCGTATGGAACTTGATTACATGGTTTTGGGGTCTGCCGTCGAGTTCTTCCCATGCGTTGATCGGAGGGATGGTCGGGGCCGTGCTGGTCGCTTATGGGCCGGATAAAATTCTATGGAATGGTCTTCTTTATGTGCTTGGTTCGTTAGTTCTTTCTCCTCTCCTCGGATTATGGGTAGGCTGGCTTTTTCTTAAAATAACTTTCCGTGCAACCCGGGAGGCCACCCCTAAGATAAATTATTTCTTCAATCGGGCGCAGATTCCTGCTTCAATTGCTCTTGCCCTCAGCCATGGCGCAAATGATGCACAGAAATCGATGGGCTTGATATCGATATCTCTTGTCATTCTTGGATTCTCCCCCACCTTTTATGTCCCCTGGTGGGTGGTGGCCAGCTGTGCCCTGGCGATCGCTCTCGGAACAGCCAGCGGTGGGTGGAAAATCATCAAGACCATGGGTTCAAAAATTTATCGCCTGAGGTCCGTTCATGCCTTCTGCGCCCAGACTTCCTCGGCGGCTGTCATCTTAGGAGCGGCATTGGTCGGAGGCCCGGTTTCCACCACCCATGTTGTTTCTTCAAGCATCATGGGCGTCGGGGCGGGTCAGAGGATCTCAGCCGTTCGGTGGGGAGTGGCCAAAAATATCATTATGGCCTGGTTTATTACGATTCCCGCCTCAGCCGTGATGGCTGGATTAAGTTTCTATTTGATGCAAAAATTCCTTATCTATTTCTTAAGAGGATAGAAAAAAGGAGTGATGGGATGTTCAAAGGATTTATCTTCGACCTGGACGGGACAGTCTATCTGGGCGATTCCCTGATCCCGGGAGCCGATCGGGTTATTTCCCTTCTACGGGAGAAGGGAAGGAGGGTTGTTTTCCTTTCCAATAAACCGATCCAGACACGCGAAGATTACGCATCCAAATTAACACGGCTTGGCATTCCGACACAGCCGGATGAAGTGATCAACTCCACCTTTGTGATGATCAATTATCTTAAAAAGATCGATCCGCATTCCAGGCTCTTTGTAGTGGGGGAGGCTCCTTTCGTTGAGGAGTTGAAAGGAGCCGGTTTTCCCATCACGGATAAACCAGACGAAATTCAATATGTGATTGTGGCATTTGATCGGACGTTCGATTACCGGAAACTTAACATTGCTTACCAGGCGATTAAACTCGGAGCTCATTTTGTTGCCACCAATCCTGATCGAACCTGTCCGATAGATGGGGGAGAGATCCCTGATTGTGCCGGGATGATTGCCGCCATTGAAGCAGTGACGGAAAAAAAAGTGGAGGCCATTGTCGGGAAACCTTCTCCGATCATGATTCAAGCTGCCATGGATGTGATCGGATTAAAACCCGAAGACTGCATCCTGATCGGGGACCGTCTCGAGACGGATATCAAAATGGGAAAGGAAGCCGGGATTGCCACAGGGATTGTTCTTACCGGAGTGACCGATGAAGAAACACTCAAAGGGGTAAAACATACTTCCCATCAGCCTGACTTTGTCTTTCAAAGCATCGCCGACGTTGAGAACCTATTGATAGGATGATGATGAGATAGGGGGATCGGTAGACAATATCCACTGAGCCTTGACTCTGGTTAAAGAAAAACAGTATAATTTTTAAAAGGAGAGGGAATATGCAAAAAATTGAGATTAACACTCCTGAACCAGAAAAGGCACTCCCTGTCCTTCGGGATGCTATTGAGCGAGAAAAACTTATCCTTTCTCAAAGCCTAACCAGAACTGAGGAGCGAATTCAGCAATTATCTAAACAACTCCAGGTAGATATTGACTCTCTCTTAGCCGGTAAAGTCACTCATCCTGAAAACGAAGACATGGATTTGCTTGAGCTTGAAGGCGAACTGGAGATTCGTCGCCACTTGCAGGAGCAGTTGAAAAGCCTTGAACAACTTACAATATGCCCCTAAAAAACTACCTGGCCGCCCTACAAGTTCTCATAGCAGAAACGCCTTTTGTTAATTCTACCTCTGTCTTATATGAAGAGCGTCCTCCTACCGCCGGTCTTGTAAAGGGAACCTTGATTTTTATCGATGGGTCACACCTCGATTTCAAGGAATTTATTATCACCCAGCCAACACTGCAGGTTATTAAATTTGCTTATAACTACCGAAAAGGGAACACCCTCATTTTTAGATATGATAATGCTAATGACCCTGCGGCGAGTGGCCTTAAGACGTATCCATCCCATAAACATGTTCCTCAAGGCATCCTTGAAGCACAACAACCGTCCTTAGGGCAGGTTCTCCACGAGATAATCTCGAAACTGAAATTTCAATAAAATCACTTTACACTTCTGTATAGTGGGAGAATTTGTAATTATTGATGAGAATAGAAAAGGTCTGAAAATAGATTTCTTATAAAAGAGGGAGGACCACACATTGTCATTTGATGCTGGACTTTCATCTAACACAAAGAGGAAAGCCATGAAGAGACTTGTCCATAGCAGGGGAATTTCTATACAAACTTCCGATCTGGGGGGTCATTACATCCTTGTGGAGGGAAGCCTCATAGATCATCGTTGCCATCCAAAAGGAAACGATGCTTCAGAGGAATCCGAACTTGTACATCATATGGTGGTTCGGTTGAAGGTCAAAGGCCCGGAGATGCTGATCGTGCAAGCGGAAGCCACCATGCCCCACCCCCCGAGGGAGGAATGCCCAGAGGTGCTTCCCTGGTTTAGGAATTTGGAGGGATTAGGAATTGCCGCGGGCTACAGCATGAAGGTTAAGAGGGCTATCGGAGGCATCAAAGGATGTGCCCATCTGACGAGCCTCGTCATCGCCATGGGTGAATCCGCCGTCCAGGGTTACTGGGCTGCCTATGAAAGGGGGAGAACAGGAATTCGCGAACAAACCATAAAGAAATTCATCAATACCTGCCATCTTTGGAAGGAGGATGGTCCGATCGTCAAGGGGCTTCGGGAGACGTTGAAATCTCAGGACTCATCAGAATAGAGAAGGGTTTTATCAGGCCTTCTTGATAGGATTGTTTTTCCCCCGCTTTTTATAAACGGTTCTACCAGAAGCCTTTTCTTTTCAAATGATTTTACTTCTTGAAAACGTTCATGAAGACATGCCAACATCTGAACCGTCAGCAGGAAATCAAATTCCGAAATCGAACTGGATGCGATATTGGTGGATGCTGTGATAATTTACATCTTCGACATAAGTCGTGAAGGATTTCGTTTCTCCTTTTTCAAAATCGTCAATCAGGATCTCTCCCATCCCAAGTGGCTTTTTCTTAACATCAAAGAAGCTAATTATAAAGCCGGTTGCCAAAAAGTCTTGCCCCGAATGGTTCGCCATCTCGCCGGTTACCTTCACCCTCCCGAAGCTTTTGGTCAGCCTAACTTTTCGGAAAACAAAAACTTCCTCTCTTTCTAAGTTTTTTTCCAGAGTCTTTGGCTTTTTGGGTTGTAGTCCCTCCTGCCCTTTTGGTGTCTTTTGCAGGTTCTCCCTGCTTAAACTCGCACGATTTATCAAGGACGACGTTCCCTTAACCATTTTCCCATGTATCCATGCCTCTTTTTGACCCTTTCGTCGAACTTTTAACCAGTCGCCTTTTTTCTCGACAACATCAAGCGTTTTCCCTTTTGCCACCTTGTCGATCACCTGATATTCCATTCCCGGTCCTGACCGGAGGTTGGCCTTGGAGGAGGTGACCTTTACGGTTTGTCCGAGGGATTGGGTAGTCAGGCAAAAAAGGCAAAGAAAGGTAATGGAAAAAACCCTCCACTTGGCCAACTCAACCTTCTTTCTATGTAACCTTTCCATTTCATCTTCTACGATCAGGTTCCCCGGGGAAGATATTTTTTCCAAGGAGTCTCGGAGTCGACCATCTTTTTTACAGGTGGTAACCCAAGTGAAGTTCTGTTGAAAGGCCGCTTGTCCCGGAATAACCGACGATCTGCTTATGCTTGGCCCTTGCGCCCATTTTAGCGAACCGTTCCAGCCACTTTACCTATTGCTGCCCGAAATCCACTTGAGCGGGTCCCGGGGTTTGCCTTGTTGCCGGACTTCAAAATAGAAGCGAGACTCTCCGTCCGATCCTGAAGTTCCTGTCTGAGCAATGACTTCCCCTCGGGAGACGGTATCGCCGCGTTTCTTAAGCAACTTGGAGCAGTTCCCGGAGACAGTAAATATCCCATCCCCATGGTTTATGATCATGAGGTTCTCGAACCCTTTGAACCAATCGGCGTAAACAACTTTGCCTGGAAGAACTGCCAGGACCGGGGCTCCCACCGACGATTCGATCTCAATACCATTCTGCCCTCTCTCCTTGAAGAGACTGACCACCTTTCCCTGAACCGGCAATCGTAATTTCCCTTTGAAAATCATAGGCTTCGACTTTTTGTAAGAAAGAACCTGCCTTTCCCTCTCCAGCTTGTCGATCAGTGACTGAATTGACTTGCCTCTTTTTTCCATCTCTGCGATCGATTTCTGGCAGATTGCTTTTTGGTTCACCGTTGATTTCAGTCTGGTTTGTTCTTCATTCCAGCGCTTTTTGACCATCTGTTTCCTTTTTTCTTCTTCGGAGATCGATTGCTGCCATTGATTGCGATTCCGAAGCAGTTTTCCCTCTTCGCTTTGTTTCGATGCGAGTTGACGCTTGTATGTATTCGTTAATTGTGCGCGATGTTCGGCCAAGACGCGCAGGTATTTGTCCATCTTTGGCCTATCGGCAAAAGAGGACGAGCTAAATAAATAGGCCTCCGGGGGGG
>DCUS01000001.1 GCA_002327885.1 Syntrophaceae bacterium UBA2208 | reverse complement strand
TGGCGGACAGTTATCTCAAATTGAGCCGAATTGAAAAAGCCATCGAGTTCTACGAAAAGGCCTTAAGATTGGATCCCAAGCCGGATCAAAAGGAAAGATTACAAAAGAAGATTAAGGAACTGAAAGAGAAGAAGTGATGAATTCTCAATGGTCAATTCCCAATGATCAATGATCGATGATCAATGCGCACAAAAAATTGTAAATGAGAATTGATCAGTGACCATTGCGGATTGACCATTGATTTTTTTAGCCTCCTGCCACCGGAGGGAAGATGCTCAGGACATCCCCCTCTTTTAATATCTGCTCTTTTTTACCATGAACCCCATTGATCAAAATGATCTTGGGCATCTCTTCGGGAATTTTGAGCCGGGACAAAATAACCTGTACTCGCGTCGCACCATCGACCTTCATCTTACAAGAAAACCGGCCGCTTCCCTTTGGAAGATAATCTCGAAGTGTTGCAAATAATTTTACCTCAATCTCCATCGATTTTAACCTCTCCCCTGATTCTTCACTCACTTCATTCATCTTGATCTTAGATCTCTTATTTAAGAAACCGTTTCAAAAACAGTTATAATTATATTTTAATTCCACTCCCCCCGCAAGTGGAAATATTAAACCAAATTTCTCTTGACAAGAGATGTGAAATCGATTACAAAAGACCCAGATGAAGAGCCACGAAGGGTTGGGGCCAGAAGGCCTGTTCTTTGTGGCTTTTTTATTTGACGGAAATCAAAACCACGGAGGTTTTAAGTCCCGTAGAAACGAGACCCTCCGTGGTTTTTTTATCTAAGGAACTCCTGAAAAGTAATCTTTTTTTGCTCTATCAAAAGCCCCCCCGTCAAGAAGTCGGTCTAAAGCTTCCCGAAGGAAGAAAATCAAATTTTAGAGGAATCTATGGAAGCGGCTGTATGTAAGCGGGTAGCAACGGTTAAGTTCTGGGATGGCTATGCGAGATGGTACAAACTCTGGATGGAGCATACCCATTATCACCAAGGGATTATCGAGATTCTCCTAACTATGACCGAACGGGGGTGGAGGGTTCTCGATATTGGCGCAGGGAACGGTATTCTCTCCATCCCCCTTTATATCAGAGGCTGCGAGGTGACAGCCCTCGAACCCTCCATCGGCATGAGAAACCTGCTGTATGAAGAGGCCTTCCAGAAAAGGATCGACGGGTTAAACGTGGATGAGCGGATATGGGAAGAGGCTCTCTGTTATGAATTTTTGGATTTCGACCTCATCATGGCGTGCAACACCCTTCACCTGACACAGATCGGCTTTGAAGAAGCCCTTGCGAAGGTATTCCGGGCAAGACCGGAAAACGTCTTTCTCATCTCGGAGATTGGGCCGCCAGATATTCGGGTGAAATGGCAGTATGGGAATTATACCATGATCTTTACAAAATCCTATGAGGTGGATAGCTCATATGCCTACCATCATTTCAACGAAACGATTGAGCACTGGACTTTTAAGAAAAGTCGGATGCTTCAACCCGAAGAGATCCGGGCTCTGAAGGAGAAAATCGTTCTTCAGGGTGGCCACCTCTGGATGAAGGATAAGGCCCAGGTGATCATGTGCTGGTGGAAGAGGGGGATCTAAGAGGAGGGTTTTATGAAAAAAGTGACAAAGACGATGATCCTGACGATTTCCAGTTTTACAGAAAAGGGAAGGAAGGAAAAACCTTGGATGTGTGTGAAGAGGAGAAGTTTGATAGGCTTTTTGATTTGTATCTTCTTTTTATTCAACGTATCAATGGGGATAGCAGAGGAGGGAGAAAAAAAAGAAGAGAAAACAGTATTGGAAGAGATCACCGTTACAGAAACCCCTTACAGTAATCCAGTTACTCCTATAAATACTCGTTACGGTACTCAGTACAATCTGGTGACCGAAGAACAGATCAAAGAACAGAATGTTTATGACTTCCAGTCTACTCTGCGAGATGTGCCGGGTGTTATGTTTCAGAGCAAGAATCTGATGGGGAGCCAGACCAGTCACAGCCTTTACATTCGTGGCCGGGGCGCCAGCCATCCCAGCTCCGATTTTGCTATTGAATTTGACGGAGTTCCCCACTATGGAGCATTATTCGGCCAGGTGTTGGGTGACGGTATTGCCATCTCCACTATCGGGGGAATAGAGGTTTACAAAACCCCGCAGCCATCTCAATTTGGCAGTGGTTATGCATCGGTCAATGTTCTCCCGAAGTATCTAACGAAAGAGGGCCATGAGGTTGTGCTTAATTTCAGCGGGGGCAGTTACTACACATTCTCCGAGAGTCTTTCCGGTGGTATCAAAAAGGGGCCGTTCGACATTTACCTGTCCCAGAGTTTTGCTGATACAGACGGTCATCGCGACTCCCAGAACTGGGCATTATTAGATGGTCGTCGCGACCATTCCGGTGCCCAGCAGCAAAACTACTATGCCAATATAGGTTATCAAATCAACAAAGAATGGAACATCAGGCTTTTAGCCAACTATGTAAACAGTAAGACCGAGGCTCCTATGCCGGACAGCATACCTAATGCATATAATGGAGTGATCTGGTCCGTAGCAGAACGCTTCGATACCGAAACCTTCCTCACCACATTAACCCTTAACCACCAATACGAGCATGTCAGCGGTTATCTCAAGGCCTATTGGAATGATACCGATTTTGACCTGTTGCAGGAACTCACGAACGGCCGGCGCTACGCCAAGGGTACAGGCGGACTCTGGTCCCGGCAGGAGATTGGGCTTTACGGAATCCGGGGTAAAGAAAAACTTCACCTTTGGTAGGGTGGAGAAATTTTGCTCGGAGCGGACCTGGACATGACCGACCTGAAAAATACCCAACGTACATACAGCGGACTGGCGGTCCCGGGAATCAATGGGGGTCTGTCAAAAAGAGTCTGGGATTTTCCCGATATAACGCTCTTTTCTCCCTATCTGGCCATGAGTCAGATAATTGGCCGCTCAGAAGGTTTTCACGTCATCCCATCGGCAGGTTTCCGTTATTTCGAGCATGACGAGTTTAAGGATAAGCCAACATCCCAGATCGATCTGGTAACGGGCTACGGACATACTGACCTCAATATCAATTACTCCCGGGGTGTGATCTATCCCTCTCCGGTAGCGCTGATGAACATGGTACGCACCGATTTGCCGGTGAGCAATCCCAGTCAGTATTGGGAGAAGATAAAGCCGGAAGTGGTGGACCACTATGAAGTAGGTTGACCCATACCTGGCCGAAAATTGCCACTTTGGGAGCAACAGTTTTTTATGAAAAGGGAAAAGACCGTTTCCAAGCGTATATGTTTGGACCCATTCCAACCCAATTTAACGACCCTATCGGCAAATATAAGATTCGTGGACTGGAACTCACAGGCACAGCAACCCCTTTGAAAAACCTTGAGTGCTTCGCCGGCGCCACCTGGTTGAAAGCCTAAGCCACCGGCAATGACCGCATCGAAAGCGACCACCTGCCTTACACTCCCGGTTTTCAGTTTCAGGCTGGAGTCACCTGGAAATTTCTCGATCATTTCCGGCTCTTCATGGATATGCAACACCTCCGAGACCTGTATCAAGGCACTAACCGTCGTAGCGGTACTTTCAATTTCACTCCGCTTACCCGTATCGACAAGCTGGATGACATCACACTGGTTAACGCTCGCTTGAGCTATCGTTTTGATTACAGGCCGTTGCGACTGAGCGATTCGGAAGTCTTTTTAGCGGTAAACAATATTTTTAATCAAGATTATGAATATGCCAAGGGCTACCCCATGCCTGGAACAACCTTCTTTGCCGGATTTAGCATGAAGTTTAAGTAAGATTGTTGTTTGTTTTTCGGAGGTTGACAAATGTGGATAAAAACAAAGTTATTTCTTGCGATTGCGGTCATGACGCTGGTTTGTGTTTTTACTGGCTGTTCGAGCAAACCGCAAGGTGGAAACGCCAAAACCGTTCGTAATATAGTGACATCCGACACGATCCTGTCGGGAATGATCCTTTCGCTACTGCCTCAAAATCGCTACTCCGTTGAAGCGATACTCCCCCCGGGACAGTGTCCCGGCCACTATGATGTGAAACTATCAGACATCGAGAAAATGAAAAAAGCCGATCTGAATGTTTCCTTTAAGGGCATGTCCTTCCTAAACAAAGCCAGCCCGGAAGGTGGAGCGCAACTTCTTGTGGATGCGGGAGGCCGCAACTGGATGGCTCCGGATTCATATATCGATGGTTTGGGTATCCTTGCCGATGGGCTCTCAAAACGTTTCCCCGAAGATAGGGATGAAATAATGAATCGAAAAGAAAACACGATCCACGCGGTAAAAACGGAGTCGAATTCCCTCATTGAAAAAATCAAGCGGGCGGGAATCTTCGGGAAGCCGATTATTGCCTCTTCCATGCAGAAGGATCCGCTCGAATGGATGGGTTTCCGTGTTTTGGGAATTACGGCAGACAGGAGGCGATGTCTGCAAGGGAGGTTGTCCGACTTTCGGAAATTGGGAGGGATCAAAAGGCAATCATGGTTGTAGATAACCTTCAATCCGGTCCCGATGTCGGAAAAGGAATCGCCGAAACGTTAGGGGTGCCGCACATTGTCCTAACGAATTTCCCATCGGAAAAAGGCTATCTTGCTACACTAATAGAAAATGTGGATATCGTCCTTGAGGCATCGAAAAAGAAATGATGGGTAAACCGATGATCGTCCCATCTTAAGCGTCATTTCCTATCATGAGCAAGCAATGATCGAACTGAAAAATATAAGCGTCCGAAAAGGCTCGGAGTTACTGCTGGATGGAATCTCACCCTAAGCGTATCCCAGAACGAATTTGTTGGGATCATCGGCCCCAACGGCGCCG
>DCUS01000039.1 GCA_002327885.1 Syntrophaceae bacterium UBA2208 | reverse complement strand
ACGGCCGTTAAGGCGGCAGGATTGGCTGAAACACTCTCGGGGAAGGGACCGTTCACCGTCTTTGCGCCCACGGATGATGCTTTCGCCAAGCTGCCGGTGGGCACCGTCGAAGGTCTGCTTAAGGACATTCCGAAACTGAAGTCCATTTTGACTTACCATGTCGTTGCAGGCAAGGTGACTGCGGCTGACGTCATGAAATTGACAACAGCCAAGACCGTTCAAGGACAGAATGTGAGCATTGACACAAAGAGTGGCGTAAAAATTGAAGGAGCGAATGTAGTCAAGGCGGATGTCATGGCGGATAACGGGGTGATCCATGTGATCGACAAAGTTATTTTGCCAAAGTAAGCAGAGACTGAAAGAGTTAGAAAGAGATTTACTCCTAACTCTTTCGTTATTTCAACCCGTAGTTAAACCCATAAAATTGTTTGGAGAAAGGAGGAAACGAAGATGGAAAGATTTAAGTGTTTGTCTGCGTTGGATTATGTGAAGGATTGGGATACCTGGAGAAAGACACTGAAGGAAGGCATTGCTGAAGCACGGAAGTTTGGGGTTTCAGATGAAACCATCAAAACCATGGCAGTCAAAATGGGGGATTTCCTTGCATCAAAAGTTTGCCCCCAGACAAAAGAGGAAGAACTACTGAAGCAGATGTGGGACGTGGCTACTCCCGAGGAGAGAAAAGTCATAGCCACCCTGATGTTCAAAATGGTGGGTTAGATTTAAGTTGAAGTCGGAGTCTGGATTAATCCTGACTCCGGCTTTATTCGTAGCCCATCTTCAGTAATGATTAACTGAAATCCCTTTTAAAAATTCATTTTGACACCCTTTTTTTGTGGTATAATATATTTGTTTTAATTTGGGAGGAGTGAGAGGAGGTGAAGGGGATGAAGATTAAGAAAATAGAGAAGAAATTATCGGGGATTTGTAAATGCAAAGCTTCTTGTTGAAAACATTCATAGGCTCCTTCCCAAGAAGGGAAGGAGCATCCCATGAATAGAGCTTAGCGAATATATTGGGCTAGAAGGCCCTGATAGATAGATAAAATAAACCCCTTGTATCTCAATTAAGAGAAGAACAAGGGGTTTATTTTTACTCCCCTGAAAGAAAGCAGATTTCTGAACCGTCATGTCTTGCTAGCTTAATACTTGCTACAGTTCCAAAAACTTCCTATACTTTATTATTAAAGAATACGTATACAGGAGGCGATGAATGAGCAGGCTGAAAGAGTTACGTACGCCGGTTTTTTGGGCGGAAGGCCGTCCGTGCAAACTCAATCGGGAGGGCTGGGGCATCGAGGGGAGTGGTTTCTGCGCGAATCCGAAAATATTCACTTGGCAGGAATTGATCACGATGCCGAAATCGATTGCCGACGCACGGCTGACAAGCGTCACACGATTCTCTGTTCGGGGGAAATGGGGAGGCGTGAAGGTTTCCGATTTGCTGAATGCAGTCCAGGCTGGCCCTGAAACCCAGTATGTCCGTTTCTGGTCTTACAGGATGATTTATGCCACCTCCATCCCTATTGAGGTGGCCCTCCGTGAAAGAACCCTTCTCGCCTATGAGTTTGACGGCGAGAACCTGGAAGAGGATTACGGAGGCCCTGTCCGTGGATTTTGTCCTTACCTATGGGGCTATAAGTCAGCGAAGAGTGTTGTGAAGATCGAACTGATGGACCGTTATGTCTCCGGCTTTTGGGAACAGCGAGGATATCCCGATGAGGCCCTCATTACGGGAGGAAAAGTACGTGACATGAACCAGGGTGGCCGCCTGAGACCCATTCCAAACGGTGAGGTGATCCATTTTCTCGACGAATAGATTTCGTTTTTAGCAAGTTTGAACCAGTTACGGAGGGGTCACTTCAGACATGATTTCGTAGTTGAAGTTCCAAAGGATGAGGGTTGAGGTAAACCTGTTGTTTTAGATAAGGTTGATCATATTTTCGGACATAATGTTGAATGAGGGTGATCGGGACAATTAATGGGATATATTCCTGCCGATAATGATCGATGACTTCCAGTAATTCCTTTTTTTCGTCAGAAGAGAGTTGCTCCTTAAAATAGCCCACCATATGCATCAGAACATTGGAATTTTTCTTTGGAGTGGTTTTGAGTTTAAGCGCTTCCATCAGGAGGGCCTGATATTGCTGAAAGAGCTCTTTCAGTGGCATCTCCTTTGCTTTTGCGACAAGCTTTCCCATGAACTGGTAATGGTTTGGACTATGGGAAAGGACCAGCAATTTATGCTGCGTATGGAATCCGACCAGGTTCCCGCGGTTCTCCTTTTTGGCCAAAACTTCCCGCCACCTTTTCAAGGTGAATATTTGTTCAATAAAATTATCTCTGAGCTTCGGATCATGGAGACGCCCCTCCTCCTCTATTGGTAGAAGCGGAAAGTGTTCCATGAATATCCTGGCAAACATCCCCACTCCCTTTTTCACAGGCATCCCTTTTTCACTATAGACCTTGATCCGCTCCATGCCGCTGCTCGGAGAATCGCTCTTAAAAATAAATCCACAAAGACCTTCTTTCTCAAGCTCTAAAACTCGGCTCCGCGCCCACTGGACCATCCGATCCGTCATGTCCTGTTTGGTGCGGGTCGTCACGAGACGAGGAGACTCCGGATCTCCCTCGAGATGCATCGATTCTCTTGGAATGGGAAGACCACATTCCACCTCGGGGCATACCGGAACATATTCCACGTATTGTCCAAGGGTATCGGTGAGAAACCGATCCAGTTTATGACCTCCATCATAGCGGACATTTTTACCAAGCAAGCAGGTACTAATGCCTAATTTGATTTTTTCCATTGTTCTCTCCCTTTACAATATATTATTATAACGGTAATGAGTCTTAAAAAAAATAACAAAAGTGGGCGAGCGCCAATGCTTGAAAAGATGGAGGACATCGTTAAGGCAAATGATCTCTGTGTTTTGGCAACCGTCTCCGGGGGAACCCCCCATTGCTCCCTTATGTCTTATATTTCGGATGAGGAGGGCAAAGAGATTTATTTGATTTCCAACAGGCAGACGAAGAAATATGCCAATTTAATGCAAAACCCAGGGGTCAGCCTTCTTATTGATACCCGGGAGGAAAAGCGGGGTGAAAAACGGATTGATATAAAAGCCCTGACCGTGAGCGGAGAGTTTCAGACGATCAATGACCCTGGAAAAAAAGACTTTATCCGTTCGAAATTTTTAAAAAAACATCCCCATTTATCTGATTTTTTAAAAGACCCCGGAGCTGAAATTTTTTCTATCAAGATCAAATCATTTCAGCTATTAGATGGGGTGAAAGACGCTTTTTATGAGACCTTAGAGTAAATGAATCCGTCTGATTATCCAATTTGATTTAGGATGATTATTTTTTGCACCTGGGGCATCCCTTCGGATAGCAGACAGAGCAGTACTCTCTTCCGCAACCAGGACATTTCTTGAAACAAGTAGCACAAAGGATGTGCAACTTTTCATCACAGAGGTAATACGTTCCACGGGGGTGAAAGCAATTCTCACAGGGCAAAGAATCCACTTTTTTCAGGAAAGGATTATAGCTCAGAGGAAAGATCCGGGAAGAGAGCCGCCTTCTGACCTCCAACCAGAAAACCAGGGATTCTGTCTCAATATCAATGATACAGATAGGTTCAATTCGAATGTTCAAAGCATATTTTGAAACAAGATCCTGAATCTTCCATCTCTTTTCTCCCTCAACAACATCCAATCTCCCTGATAGTACCTTCCTTCCCTCTTCACTCTGCTCTTCAGAAGATTCCTTTTCAGAAAAGAATTTTTTCTCGAAGGTTTTGTGAATCTCACTTTTCAAGGTTTCGTAATACTCGAATACTCTTATGATATCACGATTGAGCCTCCTCTCAAGACTTTTAATAAACGGCTCAAACTCTTCTTTGACTATAAGAGAGGCCGCCGAGAAGCCTGCCCGGAGGGCCTTCGAAATCCTTTCACCTTTTGTGTAAATTTCCTCAGGCTCCTTCAGATCCTCCCAAAAGGCCGTGAGATTGGCATTGAGAGGGAAGGTTGAAAAATTTTCCTCATTCACCAGGAGAAAAAAAACTCCTTCCCTTTTTTCGTCGGAAAGGGCCACATATTTGAAAAAGATCAGGGCATAGGCGATTCTTTGATTATCCACTTTCTGAAGCCGGAAGCTTGCGTTGGAAAAGGCGATCTTCTCAGACACCCATCTCGATACTTTTTCGATATTCGGGAGATGGGACGAATAAACTGCCTTGGCTATTTTCCCTTTTCCTGGGAAGAGCCTATCGATTGATCGAAAGAAATCTGATTCATAGGATGCACTGATAACGCTTTCATCGAAAGGAGGGTAGACAAAGCTGAGTTTTCCATGTTCAGGAACGCCGAGGGTCTTAGAGAGAGAGGGAGGGACAATAAACTCCAGATAGCCGTCTTCTATTCTTTCCAACAGCGCCCCCTTAAAAGTCAGGATATCTGCCAAAACGTCAGGAAGAGATCTGTTCAATCCTATCGTTCTCCTTTTGAAAAAGTTTTTGGATCCATTTGGCTTTTTGAAAAACCTTTTTTATTATCTTTTTCCTAAAAAAGGATTGCAGCAAGCGCTTTTCTAAATCTCGTAATCCTCACCGAAAATCTCGCTGTCAAAGGACTTCGTTTTCATGTATTCACTCTTGGCCTTTATGAGATCCTCCCCAAGCCTATCAAATCTTGCTTTGAGCTCACCCTCATTTGAGCTTTCAAGCCATATTCCCATGATGAGTTCTTCGAAGTCTTCTTCTTTTTCGAGATGACCGAGGATGGGTTCGATTTCCCCGATGACCATCTCAAACATATTGATCTTGTTTTCGAGAAGATCGATGACATAATCTTCCAGAGTCCCTTTTACCGAAAGGTTGAAGACAAAGACATCCCGGGTTTGCCCGATCCTGTGGAGCCGTCCGATCCTCTGCTCAATCTTCATGGGATTCCAGGGTAAATCAAAATTAATCATGGTGTTGCAGAACTGAAGATTCCTTCCCTCTCCCCCCGATTCCGTGGAGACAAGGACAGGAACTTCGTTCCGAAACTGCTCAATGACGGAATTCTTTTCCTTTGTGGCCAGCGCTCCTTTGAAAATTACGTGTTGAATTCCGTTTCGGTTGAAAAGGTCCGTAATATATTCCAGGCTTTTCACGTACTGGGTAAAAATGACCTTTTTCTCTTTTGAATTCTTCATGACGAGGTCAAGAAGGACTTTCCCTTTGGACACCTCTCCGAGAGCATCCACCCACTCAATGATTCTTTGTTTCTCCCCGTCCTCTCCTGGCAGTTGAAGAAGACTCTCTTTTAAGGCAAAAGGGCTGCTCCCCGCCTCCCTCAAAAGGAGATTAAGCGTTAATCTGTTCAGGCCATCCTTTCGGAGGTAGGTGTTTAGCCCCAGGTAGATCTTCCTCTCCGTTTCCGCAGGCTCAATCCTTAAAGTCGTGGCAAATCTCCGCGGAAGCTTCAAATCAATGACGCTTCGTGTATTTCGGATCATCACGTCTCTCAGAAGCTCCCTCATTTTGTCCTGGTTTGAGGGTTTCCTCAAATTCCCCTTCATCAGATATTCCTGTCTGAAAAGTTTTTCGGTCTTGAACTGTCCAGGCTTCAGAAGGGTGATGAGGTTGAAGAGCTCAATCAGGTTGTTCTGAAGGGGGGTTGCCGAGAGAAGGAGAATAAATCTTTTCTGAATCTGGTTGATGAGTTTCCATGCCAAGGTTGCCCTGTTCCTCAGATGGTGCGCCTCGTCCACCACTACAAGGTCATAAAAGCGCTGAGTTACTATGGGCATGTTCTTTTTACTCTTTGCCAGATTGAGGGATACGATAAGATATTTTTCGTTCCAGAACCTTTCCGGGTCGTCAGATGCTTCCATGTCGTCGGTGGTCATGAATTCAATGCCGAATTTTGTCTCCATCTCCTCTTTCCACTGAGAAACGAGGGCGGAGGGAGTCAAAATCAGAACATTTCTCACCATGTTCCTCATGAGATATTCCTTAATGACCATCCCGGCCTCGATGGTCTTTCCAAGGCCCACCTCGTCGCACAGGAGAACCCGGCCCCTAAAATATTTGAGGACCTTCTTTACAGTTTCAATCTGATACCAATATTGTTCGATGTTATGGATTGCATTCAAACAAAGGAGTTCGTCGAAGCCGCTCTGAATGGTAAGGTGGGTGTAATCGATGAGGAGCTTTATCTCTTTTAGGGGAGAGAGGTGTGCAGATTGAAACT
>DCUS01000145.1 GCA_002327885.1 Syntrophaceae bacterium UBA2208 | reverse complement strand
GAGCCTGGCAACAAGCTGTTCCCTCTCCCACTTCTCCCCTTCTTATGTCTGAATCGAAGCCAGCTCAGATTCTTCTTGACATTGAGTAAAAAATAGTATATAAAGAAATTAAATTTGGTTGTAAAGAGCCCTTTTTAAAACGTAAAAAAGACCCGCCGAGAACTCTAAACAGCTTCTTTGCGGTTTTTTTTTATAAAGCCCCTCGAAGATTCTTTTACCAGGATAAACCAAACAATGGTAAAAAATAGGAAAGGAGGTGTGGGATCTAAAAAGGGGTGCCGGATCTAAGGGTCTAATATTCCTACTAACTTTTACTACCCAAGAAAGGGGGACATCATATGCATTTCATAAAGATCTTCATATTCATAGCTTTAAGTCTGGTAGTTGGATTTTTTGGTTGTTCTAAGGAGGAAAAAAAGATGGAGGTTCCCAAACAGGAGCAAGTCACCAAGAATTTAGCTCCCCAGAAGTCTGAGTTTAGGGGCCAGAATTTTTTTGTGGAACTTAGCGACCTTAGAGTCCTCACGGTCGTAGACACAGCTTCAAAAGAAATCGTCGAGACGCCTATCCTCAAGGGTAACATCAAGATCACCAATAAATCGAAAGATATCCTGGATATCCAGGCGGTTACCTTCGAGTACCTGGATGAAGCCGGGAAGCCGATCCCTTTTAAACCTGAAGAGAAAATTGATAAGGTTTATCCGTTTTGGAAGGCTCTTCAGCCTGAAGGTATTACCGAAGGGAGTTTGGACATCACGATCCCAAAAATGGCTATCAAGGAAAAGGCTCTGGGAAAGATAGAAATCAACCTGGTCTATGTCCCGTCTCCTCTCAAACGAGAGACTTTGACATTGTCTGAGAAGGTTGAATAGTCAATGATATCAATTTATGGGGCTAAGCAGAAGGGCATCATTTTGATCACGACATAGGGGAATAGATATGTTCTGTCCCCCTATGTCGCCAATCTACCTTGGGTAGAGAGGTGGTTTTGGGGAATAAAAGATTTGAAAAGGAGGCAGTCTTATGACTCTAATACCTGGGATCTCGCCAGCAATCTTTTTTGTGTTCATTTTTCTTATTATCCTTGCTACCGCATCTATCAAAATCCTACGGGAATATGAACGAGGCGTCATCTTCCGATTGGGAAGACTCATCGGGGCCAAGGGGCCGGGCCTCATTTTCATCATCCCAGGTGTGGACAAGATGCTCCGGGTCAGCCTGAGGACTGTGGCCATGGAGATCCCGCCCCAGGAGGTGATTACTCGTGACAACATTTCCATTACGGTCAACGCGGTTGTTTACTTTCGCGTCATAGACCCCAATAAGGCTGTGGTCGAAATTGAGAATTACCTTTACGCCACTTCCCAGTTGGCCCAGACGACATTGAGGAGCGTCATCGGCCAATCCCAATTGGACGAGCTATTGTCGGAAAGAGACAAGATTAACATGCAACTCCAGGATATTTTGGACAAAGAAACAAACCCTTGGGGGATCAAGGTATCCTTGGTGGAGACAAAACAGGTGGACCTTGATAAAGAGATGCAGCGGACCATCGCCCGTCAGGCGGAGGCAGAGAGGGAGAGGCGGGCCAAGGTCATCCACGCTGAGGGCGAGGCTCAGGCCGCAGAGAAACTGGCTGAGGCGGCAAATATTATCAGTGTTTATCCTGCCGCCATGCATCTTCGGTTCCTTCAGACCCTATCGAAGGTTTCGGCCGAGAATAACTCAACGGTGATCATCCCTCTCCCCATAGACTTACTCGCCGCATTCTTGCAAAAGAAGGAGAAGGAATAACCTAAGCCATATTCTAAAAATTCTCCTCGGGAAGATCATCCCAGTTTCTAAAGCATTTACCCCGTTAGAAATAATGTCCCGATGTTCTGCTGTCCCGCGCTTTAACGGGTTTAAATTTTAGAATAATTCCGCCCGACCTCCCCCGCCCCTGCCTGCCGGCAGGCAGGGGCGGGGGACCGGGATCGGTTGGCAAGGTAGGGTTCAATGCCCCACCGGGATTTCTAACAGGGTTTGCCTAACGCCCTCTGTCAATCGATCAATTTGAAGGAACCGGCGTTGGGTTTGCCATTGTCCAGCGCATTATTAACAGCCATGGCGGAAAAGTGTGGGCGGAAGGAGAGGCCAACAAGGGCGCAGCGTTTTATTTCACACTTCCGAGATGACAAAAAAATAGGAGAGAGCCCCCATTAATAGAATCAAGTGGAAGGGGTATTCTAAAACGAATAGGAGGCAAGTTATGATGACAATCCCTAAGAAAAAACCTAAGTCAACTAAAAAGGTAATGAAAACAGAGTTCAGCTTATCAGCACCTCAGGCACAAAGTGTTTCCACCGCTGGAGATTTTAATCAATGGAATCCCTCTTCGCATCCCATGAAAATGGATGATAAGGGGACCTGGAGAATCTTACTCGCTCTAAATCCGGGGGAATATGAGTATCGATTCTTTGTGGATGGAGAATGGCAAAATGATCCCCATTGCGGTCCTTTTGTTGAGAACCCTTTCGGCACCTCAAATAGTTTGAAAATTGTGAATTAGGGTTTTGTAGATTTTCTTGATTTAAAGTCTAAATTAGTATATAATTGTTTATAAGATCAAAAAAGTTGCAGAGAGCCTTTTAGGCTTATTGTTTATGCCCGCAAGAACTCTAAACGACTTCTTTGCGGGTTTTTTTTGTGCTGGCATCAGAGCCAGGCAGGAGGTTGCCATGGTCATTAAATGTAAAAGCCAGGGGAATGAGGATTTGAAAAAAATCAAAGTGGAAGGCGGAAGGGAAAAAGAAAAGGAGGTAATCGTCCGCCACGAGAATGTCTCTCCGAAATGGAAAAGGTGGAATCAGGACAATTTTTCACGTGATTGGAACAAGAATTATTCCGTCTAAAAAAGAGAAGCAAATTTAAAAAAGGAGAATGATTATGAATATCTATGTGGGAAACTTATCTTATGATGCAACGGACCAAACGATTAAACAGGCTTTTGAATCCTTCGGCGAAGTAACCTCAGCGAGAGTGATCAAAGACAAATATACTGGCCAGTCCCGGGGATTTGGTTTTGTAGAAATGTCGGTACAGTCTCAGGCTCAAACGGCAATCAAAAGCCTTAACGGAATGGAACTCCTGGGGAAGCCAATCAGTGTGAATGAGGCGCGTGCTCGCGCCGATCAGGGAAGAACCGGAGGACAGGGAGGGCGAATGGATTATAGCGGCCGCAGGAATCGTTATTAATCCTGTTTCCTTCAAACAATTCAATCAGAGAGCAAAAAAGAGGTTGACCAAATGGTACAACGGAGAAGACGCGGAAATTATCGTGGGCCAAGACCGAGTCATTTAAGGCGCCCAAAATCCTATAAAGTTTTATGTTCAGGTTGTGGAAAGGAAGTGATCACTCAGGTTCCCGCGCCGAGTGACAAAAAACTATTATGTACCGAGTGTTTCGGCAAATAGAGATATCTGAGGAGCAAATATATGAATAAGAAGGTTTATGTAGCCAACCTTCCTTTCCAGGCCAAGGAACCTGATCTCAAAGTCCTGTTCTCCAAAGCTGGAGATGTGATGTCTGTGAAGATGGTAGCGGACAGGCAAACTGGCCAACCGAGAGGTATTGCATTCGTTGAAATGTCAACACAATGGGAAGCCCGGAGAGCCATCTCCATGCTGAACCGGAAAGATTTCATGGGGAAAAATTTGCTGGTCAAAGAGGCTGCGGAAAAACGGGGCGTTCGAGGAGGATAGGGGCAGGAATTCAAGGAACCCAAATTAGCTTTACAGAAAGTGAGGCGCTATGAATAAAGCAAGGCTGGAATGGGTCATGTCAGGGTTAAACCAGTATGCATTAACCACGGCTGAAGATCTTTTTCTCAAAACTACATCGGCAGACTTCGATAAAAACCAGGAACTGACGGAACGTCAGGAGGAAAGGATAGAAAACCTTTACAAGGAGAAGTCAAAACTGCTACCCAATAAAAAGTCTGATCGTTTTTCCGTTAAAAAAAGCAGCCCCCAAAAGACCAGGACTCGGATGCCTCGCGGGAAAGTATTTTGATATAAAGGAGCTCTTTTGCCATTATCCCGACAGGCCACAGAGGACTTCTCCTCGGAAATCATTCCTACTTGACAACTATTCCCAAGAGGAGAAATACCATGATCAAAGCAGGTGACATGTTTAGGAATATAGAGAGTGGAAAAGTGTTTGCAGTTAAAAGTGTCGACTCCAGCATCATCATTTTGGGAACAAAGGACGGATCCCATTCAATGTTTGTCAATCCAAACAGCATGGAATCCGAGTTTCTGCCTTATATAGAAGACGAGGCAAATACAAAATCCAAATAAAGAACGGATTCAGAAAATGGCTGTTTCTTTTTCCATCTGATAGAAGGGGGAAAACCTATGTTCGATTTGGACGCTTCATGTCCCCATTGTGAGGAGAAGTTCAAACTCAACAGGATCGGTCTGGAAACCAAGGAGTTTATACAATGTCCTCATTGCCGAAGAGTCATTAAGTTAGACCTTGCTGATCCTGAAAAAAAGGCGATACGGATAGTTCCCGATTTTGTGGACTGATCTTTCGTCTCAAAACGTTAAAGGAGATGGCGTCGTGCTGAAAATAGGAGACAGGTTCAAGGATAAGACAACAGGAAAGGGTTACATCATAAAAAGGGAAATGGCTAAACGAACGCTTCTCCTGGAGGGGGAAAATGGTTTCGGCCGACGGTTGACGGGTAAAGAAAGTTTGAGACAGACTTGCGAGAAGTTAGAAGGAATAACACCTTGAAGGAAATATATTTTCTCGCCAGGCGAAGATTATAAAACCTCGTTTGTTTATCATGGTACTCGCTTCATCTTTCCTTTTAAACCATGGCGTGGCGTTTTATCCGGAGCCCACAATTTTTCGGATGAATACCAAAATGATTCCAACCTTTTTGGGATGCTTTCTAAAAGCCACTCTTGGATTGATCCCGCGTTTCGCGGGATGACATTGATTTCACGGCCGTCCCTTTCTGGGCAAGGGTTTGGTGAATCCACTCGCCGAATTCAATGCGCCAACGGGGTAAATAGGGGTTAGCAGATGATGTTAGCCCCTTTTTTATTCCAAGAGGGGTTGATTTGGTTTTAGAAATCATATAAATTACCGTCCATGGAGAAGGTCGCCTTCCTTTTTTGTGTCCACAATCATCAGCCTGTTGGGAATTTCCTCCACGTCGTAGAAAATGCTTACGAAAAAGCCTATCTTCCTTTCATTGAAGTTTTAAAAAAATATCCATTCATGAAGATCTCCATTCATTATTCCGGGATCCTATGGGATTTTTTTAAAGACCATCGCCCTGAATTTTTAGAGACGTTGAGAGAACTGGTCAAAAAGGGGCAATTGGAGATGATGACCGGTGGGTACTACGAACCGATTTTAGCCGTCATTCCTGATGCGGACAAGGTCAGGCAGATCACGGAACTGACCCGAACCATCCAGGAGGAGATGGGGGTCACCCCTCGGGGGATGTGGTTGGCCGAAAGAATCTGGGAACCCCACCTCCCCAAATATTTGAAGGAAGC
>DCUS01000214.1 GCA_002327885.1 Syntrophaceae bacterium UBA2208 | reverse complement strand
TTTTGGGTGGATAGCGGGGTAAAAGCGCCATTGGAAATAAGCAAAGATCATATCAAAGAGAAGGCTGAGAGAGAGGAGTAAACACAAGGAGGTTTTGTCATGAGGTTAAGGAAACTGCTGATTGTCTCCATTTTTCTTTTGAGTACACTTCTAATAATCTGGATATTTGTCATGCTCAAACCCACATACCAGAATTCTTACGTAGGATGTGGAGTCACAGGGTGTGCAGTGCCTCAGCAACGCATTGAGCCTTCAATTTGGGAAGAGCTTATCAACTGGGTAAATCGCACGCAGTCTATAATAAGATGAGTTTGCTCTTCAGGCAGGAAAGAGAAACGACAAATTCGATGTTAAATTTAGTGGCGGACGCTTTGGATTCAATGACAATCTTAGTCTGTTTTTCTAAATTTTCAAAATATTTGATTATGAGATTCGGGTTATTTGGAAGATTGACTTTGGTCAACGATTTTCCTGTCTCATTCTGATGATTGTCATCAGAGGCGTTCTCGGCAAGAAGAAATCGGTCGTCTTTTTCGGTCGCATTATAGTACTCGCCACGATTGCGAGGATGATTTTTGGATGGATGCTATCGTAGAGGTTTTACTTCCCCTTTTTTTACCAAAATGGGGGCGGGAGTAATTATCAAACTTTTAGTGAGTCAAAAGGAGGCAAAGAAAATGAAAAAGATACAAATTTTAGGAACTGGGTGCGCCAAGTGCATGAAGCTTACCTCCAATGCTGAAGAGGCGGCGAAGCAGGCCGGGATTGAATTTGAGATTGAGAAGGTGACGGACATCAATAAAATTATGAACTATGGCGTCATGATGACCCCGGCGCTGGCGATTGACGGGGAGGTAAAGAGTGTAGGAAAAGTGCTTCTCCCGGAAGAAATTAAGAAACTACTTTGAAGGAGGAGAAGGACATGAGAAAGATTGAGATTCTCGGAATGGGTTGACCGAAGTGCAACCAGCTTGCGGAGCGAGCGAAAGAGGCGGTCAAAGAACTTGGCATCGACGCTGAGGTTATCAAGGTTCAGGACATCAAGACCATTACAAACTATGGGGTTTTGGTAACTCCTGCATTAGTTGTGGATGGAGTGGTGAAAGTTTCGGGAAAACTTCCGAAAGTGGAAGAGATCAAGGGGTGGATTGTAGAAAAGAAGTGAGGTGTTTATTCATGGAAGAAAAGGACTATCGTCTCGTTCTCATAGACAACACACAGGTGGGTTTAATGGGCCTGAAAGAGATCTTTGAGGAATTAAAAAGCCAGAGAGGAAAACCTGAGGCGGACTTAAAACAGATGCTTGTGGAGAAGGTAGGAAAGAAGAATTATATTCCTATCTCTGTAAAGGGGGAATATGAGAAAGCCCTTTTCAGGGAATTCAGGAAATTTTCGGGTGAAAAGGTGGAAGCAGAGAAGAGTGGTTTTCTCGAAGTCGTGATCCTTGGCCCAGGGTGTTATTCCTGTAACAAGCTGGAACAGGACGTGATGGCCGTTCTTTCCGAAACCAACATCCAGGCAAGCCTCAACCACATTTCCGATCCACAATTAATGGCTCAATACGGAATCCTTCCGACTCCCGCCCTTGTCATCAACGGTAAGGTGAAGTCGGCGGGGAGGGCTGCTTCCAAACCGATGATTAAGAAATGGTTGGAGGAGTTGACAGGATGAAGATAAAAAACGTAGTCCTTAACCTCAGCCCTGAGGAAACCCTTAGACTTACGAGAGTTCTTCTTGATGACGACAAAGAAGAGGCTCTTCTCTTTCTTAAAGAATGTCTGAAACCTCAATTTGATCAGGCGACCCGGGACCATTGAGTGCCGGTCTTTGAGGCTTCGTATAAGCCTTCTCAAAGGGATAATTTTGGTGGAAAGATGAAGTGAGATCACAAAGAAAAATACTTGACACCAACGATCCGACACAACCTGAAGGAGGGAAATGGAGCATGGATCATCCGTTGATATTGAAATTGAGTCCTGAAGAAACGATGGTGCTGAAAAGAATTCTTCTCGACGAAGACGAGGAGGAGGCGCTTTTGTTTCTCAAAAAGTGCCTCAAACCACAGCTTGATCAGACGACCAGGGGCCGCATGGTCCGTTCTTTTGAAACCCCATAATATACATGAAAGAGAGGAAAATGAATGAAAAGGAAGACCGTTCTCATTTTGACGTTGTTTGTCATCTTCTGCTTCGCACTCGCATATCAGACCTCTTTCTCAGAGCCTTCCATAGATCGACGGATTCCCAAGGAGATGGTCAAAATTCCTCTACCCAAACTCCTCGACTTTGGAGCGGGTACATGCATCCCATGCAAGAAGATGGCACCCATTCTTAAAGAGCTGTCGGAGGAGTACAAAGGGCGGGTTGTCATTAAGATCATTGAAGTTTATCAAGAAAAAGAGCTTACTAAGATCAATAGAATTCGGCTCATCCCGACACAAATATTCCTCGATGCTAAGAATCAGGAAGTTTACCGCCATGTGGGATTTATGGATAAAGAAAAAATCAAGAAGGTATTCGAAAAGATGGGGGTCAATTAAACGATGGAAACTTTTCTCAATCATCTTTCACAATCTCTTTCTGAAAACCCTTTTCTGGCTTATTTGGGTGTCTTCCTTGGTGGCATCCTTTCCTCTTCAAGTCCTTGTGTTCTGGCGACCATTCCTCTGGTAATCGGATATGTGGGAGGATATTCGGAAGGAGACCGACGAAAAGCTTTTCTTTATTCGTTGACTTTTATCCTTGGCCTTTCGATTACTTTCACTATTTTAGGCGCTATTGCTTCTTTGGTGGGAGGGCTCTTCGGTGTAATCAGTCGGACCTGGTATTTTATTGTCGGAGGGATTGCTGTTGTCATTGGGCTAAATTTGGTTGGACTCTTTGAATGGAGCCTCCCCATCCCCGTTCATCTTCAACCAAAGCAAAGGGGAATACTCGGGGCATTTCTCCTCGGCATCTTCTTCGGTATTGTTTCATCCCCCTGCGCCACTCCGGTACTTGCTCTCATACTGACTTTTGTTGCCTCCAAGGGAGAAGTTGTTTATGGGACTTCCTTGCTATTTGTTTATGCCCTTGGACACTGCGCTCTCATCTTTCTGGCAGGGACAGCCACCGGATTTGCTGAAAGCTTCATTAAATCAAAAGGGATTTCCAATATTACGACCTGGGGGAAAAGAGCGGGAGGGGTGATTGTCGTATTCGCCGGGGTTTATCTGTTTTATCTGGGAGTGACGCTTTAAGATCTCAAAAAGGTGAAAAGATGAAAAAATGGATGATCATCTTCTTTTTTCTTGTTTTTTTTCTCCAGATACGATTTTTACAAGCTCAGCATACATCTCCTATTCAGATGTATCTTTTTTATGCGGAGGATTGTCCCGGCTGCCAGGCCGTTCTTCAGAGTTATGTCCCCACCCTCCAATCGATGTATCCGTTTCTTGAGATCAAGACCTTTGATCTCGCGAATCCGGCTTATTATGAAGCTCTCGCAAAACTTGAGCAGAAGTACAACCGCAGGGGAAGCGAACTTCCTGTAATCTTTATTGGTGATCAGATGCTCTCCGGAGAAAGGGAGGTGATGGAGAGATTAGACCCTCTCATTCTTGAATACCAGTTGAAGGGGGATCTTGCTCCTCCCCTACCTCCTGTTGAAGTTACTTCTGTAGCCGGAAATTTAGAGAAAAAGTTTTCCATGGAGTTAGCCTACTTTTACCAAAAGGGATGCTCCTATTGTGATCGGGCAAGTTATCTGTTGAAATATTTTTTAAAAAGATACCCTCATCTGACAATCAAGGAGATCGATCTCAATACCCCAGATGGGAAACGATTTAATGAAACTCTGTCGAATCGGCTCAATCTTCCCTCGGAAAAGCGTTTGATCGCCCCGAGTATCTTTATTGGAAATGATTACCTTTCCACAGAAGAGATTACAGAGTCTAAGGTTGAGTCTCTGATTCAGAAGTATGAGAAGATAGAGACAAAAGGGACTTTAGAAGTAGAAAAAGAGGAAATCCAAAAAGCAGATACATCGATTATAGAGCGGTTCAAATCCTTTGGAATCCCGGCCATCCTTCTGGCAGGTTTGATCGAAGGGTTGAATCCCTGTGCTTTGGCTACGCTCGTCTTTTTTATCTCCTATCTCACCATGGTAGGCCGGACACGAAGAGAAATCTTCTGGGGAGGAATGGGTTTTACGGGGGCGGGCTTTGTCACCCACTTATTGCTTGGCCTTGGAATTCTGGCTTTCGTTCAGCATCTTTCGTTTCTCCCCCTCTTCTCCCGAATCGTTTATTTAATCACTTTTGTTTTTTCCATATTCCTCGGGATCTTCAGCCTCTACGATTATGTCCAACTCAAGAGAGGCCGACCTTCAAAAATGACACTCCAGGTGCCGAATTCTTTAAAAAAGAGAATTCACCGGATCATCCGGACAAGAGAGGGTGAATTGGAGGGAGACAAAGGAGGCAAATCCACTCGCTTTTTGTTTGCTTCGATAGTAATCGGTTTCATCGTTACTTTGTTGCAATCCACCTGTACCAGCCAGGTCTATCTCCCGACCATCCTATTTGTTACCAATATCCCATCCCTTCGAGACAGTGCCATCTCTTACCTTATTTTATACAATATCGTTTATATCCTCCCCTTGGTGGCTATTTTCGGTATTGTCTACTGGGGAACAACCTCGGAACAATTATCTCTCTTTCTCCAGAGGAGGACTTCGACCATCAAACTGTTCACCGCACTGTTCTTCTTTGCACTGGCAGGGATATTGATAACCCTTTTCTTATGAGAAGAACATGTTACTTAACTCATATAAAATCACTCGAACCCTTCCTTGTCTGGCCGATCCGGAGAAGATCCGTGTGATCGCTGAAGTATCGGGTGAGATTTATGAGGCCTTCCCTTATCTGAATGCGGTCTTGAAGGGGTGCATCTATAATCATCCGGCTTTGACATTAACCATCAAAAAGGAAGGGAAATTATTCACCCTTCATGCTCACCATATTACTTTAGCCAAAATTGAAGATGAGAAGGAGGCCGAGGAAATTCTGATATGGTTAAAGGATCTCATCAACGAAACTTACGAAAAACAGGATCAGATTGAGCCTAACTATTCCATGGCAGCCGAACTCAAGGCGCTCGACATTTTTAGGCTTCTTCCCGGCACAAACTGTAAAAAGTGTGGGGAACCAACCTGCCTTGCCTTCGCCGTCAAATTGGTGGGCCGGGAGATTGAGATCGGAAAATGTATCTCTCTTTTTTCAGATGAATTCAAGGGGAAACGAAACATTCTTCTCGATCTGCTACATGCCGCTGGGTATGAAGTTCCAGGGGCCTATTTGGAATCTAAAGAAGTATAAAAGGACATGGGTTCACATGAAAGGGATATCAAAAAGGGGCTGTCCCTTTTTCGTGAGCAAAAAAAAACGAAAGAAAACATGAGAGCCAAAATTAATCTGTTTGGTATTATCATTTTATTTTTCTCTTTACTGATTAGAACCTCTCCCTGTGCCGGAAAGGAAACCTCTCTCACACTAATCTACACTTCGAATACCTTGGGGGAAGTAGAACCTTGTGGCACTTGCCCTGAGGGAGGAGATAGCGGGGGATTACCGAGAAGGTCCCATTATCTCAAAACGGTCAAGGAAGAGGTTAAAAATCTCCTCGTCCTCGATGGAGGGGATGCATTGGTCATCAGTTATTTCGGCCAACCCAGCGAACGAGAAAAAGCCCGGAGAAGGGCCGAGTTTGTTCTAAAATTATATGAAAAATTGGGTTATCATGCCCTCAATATCGGAGATACCGATCTGGGATTGGGAATTGAATATCTAAGGAATCTTCGAAAAAATTCGAGGTTTCCATTCCTTTCGGCAAACCTCAAAGATAAAAAGACAAAAAACCCTGTTTTCAAACCTTATCTGATAAAAGAAATAGACGGCCTCAAAATTGGAATCCTCGGCCTGGTCACCACTGAAATTTCACCCAATATCCAAAAAGAATTAAAAGACTATTTCATCGAAAATCCGATCAAAGCTGCCAAGGAGACCATCAATCGCCTCATGGCTTCCTGTGACCATATCGTCGCCCTCGCCCACTTAACCCCACCTGAAGTTGAATCTCTTGCCAAAGAAGTCCCGCGTATCGGAATGATCATTGGAGGGAACGACCGTTCTTTCATTTTACCCAAAAAGATCCACCGTTCCGTTTATGTCCAGACAGATACCTTTGGCGCTCATATCGGGAGATTGAATTTAAATCTATTAGAGGGGTCTTCTGAGTTTATAGATATCTTATCCAAAAGTTTAATTCAGAAAAAAATCGAGGAGACCCGGAAAAAGATGGAAGACCCAAACTATGAAAAAGATATCAAAGCCCTTCAAGAGCTACGAGACATATTGATTGAGCAAAAGAAAAAAATGCCAAGCTCGGAAGGAAAAAATACTTATGAAAATTATTTAACGCTGATGCACGCTACAACGGAGTCTGATTTGGAAATTCAAAAATTGATCGATTCGTCGAGGAATCGATTAAAAAGACCCATTCCCTATTGAAAAATATTATTCTCGGGTAAACATCAAATTAGGTTTAAAAGGATTCGTTAGAAATAAAAAGCAGAAAAAATAAAAAAGGAGGGGATAACATGCCTTCAAAAGTGATGATTTTCGGCACGGTGGGTTGACCCTATACCAGTAAGGCTCGTGAAGCCTACGGGAACAAGGCGGTCTTCTTCGACGTGGGGACAGACCTTAAAAAACTCGATGAGATGTTGAGTCTTTCCGGTGGCCGTCGTCAGGTGCCTGTTATTGTTGACGGAGATAAAGTGACGGTCGGTTTTGAAGGAGCCTGAGGGGTCTGATTTGCCGGTAGTTTACCGGCCCCATTCGTAAAGTTGGAAAAGGGGATAAGCCCCGCTACAAATTCCAGTCGCTGCGACTCGAAGCCGACCGGGGGATTATTTCCAATTCGGGTAAAGACCTAAACGGAGAGCTCTAAATACTTTATGCTCTCTTATCTGTAATCGTTCCATAATCGGTGTAATCAAAGATTTACGGACTATATCAGAAATCTGAAGTATTATGTCCGAAAATTTTATTTAACTTGACAGGACATAGATGAATGAGGTATTAAATTTTCTACAAAAAATTCCTACCGGGTTTGTCGGAATATCAAGCCTGAAGAATTTGAATAGATGATGTGTTGAGGAGGGAGAGCTATGTGGCGAGTGAATCATGGCCGGATATCTTTATCTTTTGTTTTAGTATTTCTGATCAGTTGTCTCATCTTACCATCCTACCTCCTGGCCCAGGAGGAGAAGAGGGATCTTAGGCCGGAGCGTGGTATTGCTGTTTATCCGGAATTCTCAGGAGTGATTGT
>DCUS01000240.1 GCA_002327885.1 Syntrophaceae bacterium UBA2208 | reverse complement strand
TTCTTCCTGTAATCAATGAAACGCTCCTCTTCCCTTCCGATGCAGATTTCAACCCGATATCTTCAGTTTGGGCAAAGTACAGGTATTGGCAAGAAATACGCAGGTCTAATTTTTTCATCGCCAACCTATTTTTTTCATTAGGATTTATAAAAAAGCTCTGGGCAACATTTCATTGAACTTCAGCATGTTTTTGACTTGAAATGAGGAATATCCCTATCTCTGAAAACAGATTTGGGTATAACTTTATTGCCCTGTTTTCCTTGAGAAAGAAGGACTTTTTAATTATGATATTTTTTCCCCGGCAATACTCGATAAAGTCTGAGATACTTAAAAAATGTAGATTAGGTGTGTCATGCCATGCGTAAGGCAGCGAGGGTGTCACTGGCGTTTTCCCCTTAAATAATATCTGAAACCGTGCGAGGTAATGAGCAAAATTAGGGAAACCAACGATGACCTCTCTACCTACTCTTAAAGCTTCTGCCAAGACAATATCTGGATTTTTAACCTGCTGAAAGCTTTGATTGAGTATCACATAATCGAAAGATTGATCTGAATAGTCAGATAAACCATGATCGATGTCCTCGTGGAAGACGCTTAACCCCTTCGCAACACACTTATAGATGGCTTGTTCATCAATTTCGATTCCCTGAGCCTTTACGTTTCTTTCCTTAACGAGCAATGCCAATAGTTCACCATTACCGCAACCAAGGTCCAGAACAGATGAACCTTGACGAATCCACTTCAAGATGGTCCTGTATTCCAACAAAGCAGTTTCAGATGGCATACTCCCTGACCTCATATCCATTTTCCCCTCATTCGGAAGATGCCTTCTGGAGAAAATGTTTGACCAGGTGTGTCTCCTCCTCCACCTCGAGGAGAAACGCATCGTGTCCATAGGTGGAATCGATCTCACAATAAGTTGTGTCCACTCCCGCCAACTTAAAGGCTTTTACAATTTCTTTTGATTGAGAAGCCGGATAGAGCCAGTCCGACTTGAATGCTAAAACAAGAACTTTTGCTTTTATCCCCTTGAATACTTCATAAAGATTTTTCCCTTTTGAAACATCAAAGGAATCGATCGCTCGGGTAATGTAGAGATAGGAGTTGGCATCGAAACGTTTTACAAAATGATTCCCTCTGTTGTAGAGGTAATCCTCCACCTCGGAGCCGACGCTGAATTTGTGCAGCTTTTCCTCTCCAGGCCGCCTCCTGAATTTCTCAGCCATTGAGATTTCGCTCATATAGGTAATATGGCCAATCATCCGAGCGACAGCGAGGCCTTTAGCCGGACCATGCCCGCCGTAATAGTCACCGTATTTCCAAAGGGGATCAGCCATAATCGCTTGCCTTCCTACTTCGTGAAATGCAATCTGTTGCGGCGAATGCTTTGCAGCCGTGGCAATAACGACCGCGCTCTTGAGCCATTCGGGATAAGCAGTCAGCCACTCCAAGGCTTGCATCCCACCCATGGAGCCACCAGCCACGGAAAGCAGTTGATCAATCTTCAGATGGTCGATCAGGTGCTTCTGCACATTGACCATATCCGAGATGCTGATAATGGGAAAATCCAAACCATATGGTTTCGCTGTCCCAGGGTTGATTGAAGATGGACCAGTCGTCCCCTTACAGCCACCGAGGACATTTGAACAGATGACAAAGTACTTGTCTGTGTCAAAGGCCTTGCCTGGCCCAATCATGTCGTCCCACCAACCTGGATTTTTGTCTCCCTCGTGGAAACCTGCAGCATGGGCGTCACCCGTTAGAGCGTGAGGAATCAGGATGGCATTTGACCGTTGATCATTCAATGCGCCATAGGTCTCACAGGCAACAGTAATCGGACCGAGTTTCTCACCGCTCTCCAAAAAGAGTTCATTGGGGGGAGAGGCAAAAGAAAAATAGTTTATTTTCACAACACCCACGCTACTGTTCTTCCCTGAATCTGAAAGTGGCCTGTGAATCCCAATGCTCCGTTTGGATGTCTGTCTTACCCCATGGATCTTTGTAGCAAGTAAATTTATGGCTGGCATTTCCCCTCCATGCTGAGTTACCAAAGCCCCTCCCGTTATTGGTGTCGTATAGAAAGAGAGTCTATTTTAGAAACAGCCTTTGATCTATTTGATGCTAACAAACAGAGTACGAAACATAGCCCTCAATATGTTCAACGCCATCAGCATTTGTTATATAATGGGAAGACCTACTTCGTTGAACAATCCTTCAAAAAGCGGCCCGCTGAGATATCGTTCGCCCGAGTCAGGAAGGATGGTGACAATGTTATTCCCATTGAAATCACCAGTTCTCGCGAGCCTCAGAGCGACAGCAATCGCCGCCCCACAGCTCACTCCGGAAAGAATACCTTCCTCACTGGCGAGTCGCCTGGCATGCTCGATCGCCTCTTCGCTCGTCACCTGTTCCACTCGATCCACCATTGACAAATCCAGAGTATCCGGAATGAATCCAGCACCAATCCCCTGAATCTTATGAGGCCCGGGCTTAAGGTCCTTCCCTGCAAGGCGTTGGGTGATCACAGGGCTTTCTGCTGGTTCAACAGCAACACTGATAATTGTTTTCTTCTTTTCTCCCTTAATATACCGTGAAACGCCCGTAATGGTTCCTCCAGTCCCAATTCCAGAGACGAGCACATCCATCCCGCCATTTGTCTGCTCCCAGATTTCAGGACCTGTGGTCTTAAAATGGATCTCTGGATTTGCAGGATTCTTAAACTGCTGCGGCATATAATACTTTGGACTCGACACCGCAATCCGCTCTGCTTCTTCGACAGCTCCCCTCATTCCTTTTGCTCCTGGTGTTAAGATGATGTTTGCTCCAAGGATAGCGAGTACCTTCCACCTTTCCATCGACATGGTCTCGGGCATGGTGACATTGAGTCTATATCCTTTCACAGCCGCCACAAAGGCTAATGCAATGCCTGTGTTCCCACTTGTCGGCTCGATGATCTCCATCCCGGGTTTAAGCAATCCCTGCCTTTCTGCTGCCCAGATCATATTGGCTCCAATCCGACACTTGACGGAATAAGCTGGGTTCCGACCTTCAATCTTTCCGAGGATCGTGGCTTTAAGTCCTTGAGCCATTTTGTTGATCTTCACTAAGGGTGTGTTGCCGATCGACAATGAATTGTCAGAGAAAAATTTTTCCATATTCATCCTCCCTTTTTAAGTTAGTGATGATTGGTCTGGTCTATCCGAAGCCCTGTTTTCCGAAATTACTCTATCGCCATGATCGCAATTAATTCTCTGATGAATTTATCTCACCGCTTTCTTCAAACCCTGATTAATATCCTCCTTGATATCCTCTACATCTTCTAAACCGATGGAGAGTCGAATAAAATCTTCTGTCACCCCTGTCTCCTCTTGTTCTTTTCGAGTCAGTTGCTGATGGGTTGTTGATGCGGGGTGAATGACAAGGCTTTTTGCATCTCCAATGTTGGCGAGATGAGAAAGAAGCTTCACCGATTCAATAAACCTTTTCCCAGATTCAAGTCCGCCTTTTATCCCAAAACCCACCAGACCTCCAAAATTTCCCTTTAGATATTTGACTGCCAATGGATGACTTGGATGTTCCTCCAATCCCGGATAATTCACCCAAGTAACCAAAGAATGGTTCCTTAGAAATTGGGCGATCGTAAGTGCATTTTCTGAATGTCTCTTCACCCTTAAAGGTAGAGTCTCTAATCCTTGAAGAAATAAAAATGCATTAAAAGGGCTCAAAGGTGCTCCCAGATCACGGAGGAGTTGAACCCTCACTTTAATAATAAAGGCCATATTCCCCAAGCCAGGGAAATTCCCAAAAGTATCCCAGAATTTCAAACCGTGATAACTTGGGTCCGGTTCAGTAAATTCAGGAAAATTGCCATTGCTCCAATCGAACTTTCCGGAATCGACGATGATCCCTCCGATCGATGTCCCATGCCCGCCGATATACTTTGTTGCGGAGTCGACAATAATATCCGCTCCATGTTCGATAGGTTTAACAATGCCGATACCTACCGTATTATCGACGACCAATGGAACACCAGCTTGATGGGCAATTTGAGCGATGGATTCAAAATCCGGGACATCCAGCTTGGGATTACCAATCGTTTCTGCAAAGATGGCCTTTGTCTTTTTCGTAATGGCCTTCTTAAATTCAACCGGCTTTGTTGAGTCGACAAATTTCACCTTTCTTCCCAATTTAGGAAAGGTATAGTGAAATAGTTGATAGGTTCCTCCGTATAAGTTATTGGCAGAAATAATCTCATCATCCACCTGCGTTATTGCCAGTAAGGCAAAAGTCTCGGCAGCCTGCCCTGAAGCCACTGCCAAGGCCCCCGTGCCCCCTTCAATGGCGGCAATCCTTTTTTCAAAAATATCGTTTGTCGGGTTCATGATCCGGGTGTAAATATTACCGAACTCTTTGAGTGCAAAGAGGTTTGCTGCATGCTCCGTATTTTGAAAGACATAGGATGTCGTCTGATAAATGGGTACTGCTCTTGCCCCTGTGGTTGGGTCAGGAACTTCCTGTCCAGCGTGAAGTGCTAAGGTTTCAAATCCCCTTGTTGTCATTTTTTGACCTCCTTCGTTTTATGGTATTTGGGTTAAATGGAATAAATAATAAAAAACCCACTGACCATTCTTCTTATAGTAGTGGGTTGTCCGATTCTGTAAATAGAGTGTGGCAATATTTACATGAGCGGACCTCCCAACTCCGTAAGACAACGCATGGCCATGCAGCACATTATCATAGATTTAATATTTCTTTTCTTGGTTGGCCCCATCTTCACCTTCCCGATCCAGTAACGTTTACATGGTTAGAAAGAACATCGCTTTTTCGACAGATCTTCATTTTATGGTTCCAGCTATTTTGAGGTTTCCCTTGGCAAATGGTCCCATTGATAAACCAGCAGAGATGCCCTGCTTTAAATTCCCATGCCGGACAAAGTTGACGAGTTTGAGGAGGACAATTCTGAATCTCCCAGCAGGAACGAATCTTTTTAACATCTTTTTTCTTCATTGTTAGTAAAAACAGCAGTTGTCGTTCGATATGCCCAGGAACCTTGCGCCAGCCTTGCTCAAAGCTCTGAATGGCTTTGAGAGAGGTCCCAAGAAGTTCTGATAGTTGTTTCTGTGTCTTTTGGAGTTTCTGACGAAAAGCATGAAACTCAGAATAATGCATTGATGCTCCTTCCTTAAAAGGAAAAAGTTATCTTGAAAAGAGTGCCACATTGTGGTATATTTGTCAAGAAGCAATGATAAATATTTTTATCCCGACCAAGGGATTGGCAATAGCCATTTTCAAATGGGCCAAGGAGACAAAGGGAAAGAAAAATGATCGATGTATTGAAAAGTTTATTTTGGCGAACTGTCCATACCACATTAAAAGGATACTACAACGGAACAAGAAAGAGGGTCCCTAAAATATCTGTTGAGGAGACTCATCACATTCTTGAAAAAAGGGATCGAGTCATTCTCCTTGATGTTCGCGAAAAAGAAGAAATTGCTTTGGGTTATATCAATGGAGCTGTTTTCATTCCGAAGGGCCTCCTGGAAGAGAAGGCTCAGGCCCTTTTACCCGAAAAGGATGTTCCAGTCATTGCTTATTGTGCCGCTGGGGTAAGGTCCCTTTCTGCCGCTAAGGCTTTAAAGGGGATGGGATATAAACAGGTTTTCTCTATGGCAAAAGGATATAATGGATGGAAGGCCGCTGGATTTGAAGTTGTGAGTGACTCAAAGTTGACCCCTGATCAACTCACTCGGTACAGCCGAAATATTTTACTTGNNGTTGGGTTGGAAGGTCAGATTCAGCTTTTAAAGGCCAGGGTCCTTTTGGTTGGGGCAGGAGGATTGGGGTGTCCCGCTGGCCTTTATCTGGCCGCCGCCGGAGTAGGGACATTGGGAATCATCGATTCTG
>DCUS01000200.1:4139-17082 GCA_002327885.1 Syntrophaceae bacterium UBA2208 | reverse complement strand
AAATAATATTTTTTAATTAAGTTGCTTTTTGTTATTGAAGATGGTAATAATTTAGATCGATATTTTGAAGAATAATAGCCCGCCCTCCGTTTAGAAAATGCGAAAATTGATCTATGTATCTTTATTCCTATTCCTATCGGGAGTTTGTTTTCTATCCCTCGTCATCGCCGCCGGGCAGGAGTTCCCGGTCTCTCCTCCGCCCCTGACAGAGGGGATCTATCCCTGCAGTCACTGCCATGCGGCCATGGAAATCAATCGGAAAAAAAGAGACCTAAAAGAAGAGCACTCGCAGATCAAACTTCAACATGCTGAAACGATGCGATGGTGCCTTGACTGTCATGATGTAAGGAATCGGGATAAACTGCGACTCTATAATGGGGAGTTGATTAACTTTACCGAAAGCTATCGGCTCTGTGGTGAATGTCATGGGCCTCAATACAGGGATTGGAGAGCAGGGATTCATGGAAAAAGAACGGGATACTTTATGGGCACGGGTAAAAGGACTTACGCTCTCTGCGCTCACTGCCATGACCCTCATGAGCCAAAATTCAAGCCCATAAAACCGGAGCCTCCACCCATCCCACCCGCGAGGAACCATGCAAAATAAACATTACAATCGGAGAGAGTTTCTTCGCAGTCTTTCATTGACCGCTATGGGAAGCCTTGCTATCCCTCTTCTCTCCTCCTGCACAAAGGAGGAAGCCGAGGACTTTTTACAAAAACATTTCCGTGAAATGACAGAAGAAGAAAAGAAACGCGTCATTTCAAATTTGGAGCAGAGATACCTTCAAAAATATGGGCGTAATTTTCAAATTAGCACAAAGGAAGTCGTCCCCAATACCTTCTGGGGTTATGGCCTGGACCTTTCCCGATGTATCGGCTGCCGAAGATGCGTCTATGCCTGTATGAAAGAAAACAATTCTTCCCGCCGTAACCCCCAACTCCACTGGATCAGAGTACTCAGACTCAAAAGAGGAACCCTGATCAATCTCGAAAGTTCTGAACATTATTATGACCCTGACTTGGTTCCAGAAAAAGGATTCATCTATCTCCCCGTTCAATGTCAGCAATGTGAAAATCCTCCCTGCGTCAAGGTATGTCCTGTCCATGCCACCTGGCAAGAACCGGATGGCATCGTCGTTGTAGATTACAATTGGTGTATTGGATGCAGATATTGCATTGCCGCCTGTCCCTATAAGGGAAGAGTCTTTAACTGGGCAGAGCCAACCCTTCCCGAAGAGGAGATCAACCCTACTGTCCACTACCTTGGGAATAGACCCAGGATGAAGTGCACTGTGGATAAATGCACCTTTTGTATCCAACGGGTAAGGTCGGGAAGATATCCAGCCTGTGTGGAGGCCTGCCCTACAGGGACAAGGAAATTCGGCAATCTTCTCGACCCGAACAGCGAAATTCGCTATATCATTGATCGGAAACGGGTCTTCCGTCTCAAAGAAGATTTAGGCACAGAACCGAAATTTTATTACTTCTTTGAGGCATAGAAAAGCAGATGGAAAAGCTGCGGGAATTATCGAATGAGACGTGGCATTTTTACAAGCGGACCCTGATCCTGGTGGCAAAAGGGAGCACGTTATACTATGCCTGGTGTCTTTCCCTCATTGCCATGATGGTCGCAGGCTTCCTATTCTACTTGAAGCAACATGAACTGGGTTTGATCGCAACGAACATGAACGACCAGGTGTCCTGGGGTCTCTACATTGCCAATTTCACCTATCTGGTAGGGGCAGCGGCGGCAGCGGTTCTCCTGGTCATTCCGTCTTATGTCTACCATTTCAAACCGATCAAAGAGATTGTCGTCCTGGGGGAACTTTTCGCTGCATCCTCTATTGTCATGGCCATTCTCTTTGTGATCGTTGATCTCGGGAGGATCGACCGGGTCTGGCACATGATTCCTTTTGTCGGATCGATGAACTTTCCTCAATCGCTTCTCGCCTGGGATGTCCTTGCCCTTAATGGTTATTTATTTCTAAATCTTTTTATCCCTATCTATCTGTTGGTCAAATTTTATTACCGGAAAGAACCCAACTGGAAATTTATCCTTCCTTTCATCTTAGCCTCCATCCCCATGGCCGTCGCGATCCACACGGTCACGGCCTTCCTCTATAACGGCCTTCCTGCCCGTCCCTTCTGGAACGCATCGATCCTCGCCCCAAGGTTTTTGGCCAGCGCCTTTTGTTCAGGCCCAGCCATCATTATTATTATTTTTCAGATCATCCGGAAGGTGTCTTCATACCATATAGAGATAGAGGATGAGGCGCTCTTCAAGATTTCAGAACTGATCGCCTATTCCATGTTTCTCAACCTTTTCCTTCTCTCTGCTGAATTGTTTAAAGAGTATTATTCTCAAACGGTCCATATTGCATCCTTCAGATACCTTTTCGAAGGCCTCCATGGCCATAACCAACTCGTACCCTGGATATGGGCGGCCATGACGATGAACGTCGTTGCCTTCATCATTTTCCTGATTCCCGCTACACGGAAACGGTTGAGCACTCTTAACTTAGGATGTATTCTCGTAATCATCGGAGTCTGGATTGAAAAAGGGCCGGGGTTTGTCATACCGGGGTTTGTTCCGGATCCCCTGGGTGAGATCTTCGAATATATTCCAAATCTCCTCGAGCTGATCGTCTCTTTCGGTATCTGGGCAACAGGGCTCCTCATTTTTACCCTTTTGATGAAGGTGGCCATTCCTATTGAAACAGGGAAATTCACCCATACCGAATATGAAAAAGAAGTGATGGCCTTAAGACCTCGTTAAAAAACTTTATTATAGTGAACGTTTTAATAAAGTAGTCATTGCGAGGATCATAGTGACGTCCCTGCACGCCGAAGTGGCGTTACGCCTGCCTGCGCGAAGCCGCTTCGGCGAAGGCAGGGTACGCAGGCGTGGCAATCCTATAAGATTGTTTCACTTTGTACGCAATGACGCTGTCGGAATATCAACTTATTTATGGCGTTCGCTATAGATAGTGTGTTCACAACCTTTCGGGGATACTCCATTTCAAAAGAATTAAAAAAAATCGTTGCATTTAAAATAAAGTATGCTATAAAAATTTAAGGGGGGAATAAAATAGTGACTTAAGGGATCTAAGAATTGAAATCCTTTCTCATCGGCGTGGCCATTGGCGTTCTGCTGCTATTCCTCTTCATCAGCTTCGGTCTCGGCTCCAAGGCCGATCAACCTATCTCTTTCAATCATAAAAAACATAGTGAACAAGGATTGGGGTGTGATGCATGTCACCCCTTCTTCAAAGCCCAAACTTTCTCCGGGATGCCCACCATCACAAACTGCCTGGAATGCCATAAGGACCCCGTCACGAAGAGCCCGGAAGAGGAAAAAATCAGGGAATTTCAACAAAAGGAAAAAGAAATCCCTTGGAAGCGTATCTATGAACAACCTGACCATGTCTTTTTTTCTCATCGCCGTCATGTGGTTTTAGGAAAGCAATCATGCCAGACCTGTCATGGAGAGATTGGGCAGAGTGAAAAACCTCCGGCAGGACCCTGGGTGACGATGACGATGAAATGGTGTATGGATTGCCATGCCAAAAGCAAAGTGACCAATGATTGTTTGGCATGCCATGTCTGAAGAATTGAAAACGCAAAACGCATNNAATCCTCCAATTTTTAAAGGGTTCGGGATGGAGATCAATCGAAGAGACTTTCTCAAGATGGGGGGAGGCGCTGGAGCCGCTATTGCCTTAGGGGGCGGTTTCTGGAAGTGGTCTCAACTCCCTATTGCAGAGAAACCGAATGCCCCAGGCGTTGAAAAGTGGGTGCCCACCATCTGTGGCCAATGCATGGGCGGCTGTGGAATCCTTGTCAGGGTCATCGACGGGTGGGCGGTTAACATCGCTGGAAATCCTTTTCATCCAGTGAATCGAGGAGCGCTCTGCCCTAAGGGGATCGCAGGCCTTCAAGGTCTTTATGATCCAGACCGAATTCGAACTCCTCTGAAAAGGATTGGGAAAAGAGGCGCAGGTCAGTGGAAACCCATCTCCTGGGAGGAAGCCCTCCAGATGGTCACCACACCCTTGAAAGATCTTCGCAAAGATGGAAACCCACACCAGCTTGTGGTATTAGGTGGAAAATATAGAGGATTGATGAGATCCCTCTGGGAGCGTTTCTTAGAGGCCTTCGGTTCCCCCAACTATATCGATAACCAGTTCCAGTGGGAGGGGACATCGACCGAAGGGCTCTTCCTCACCCAAGGAATCTACTCCACGCCCGCTTATGACTTAGAAAATGTCCAGTATCTCCTCTCCTTTGGTTCAGAACTGCTCGAATCTTATTGGTCCCCTGTCCAAGTCTTGAGGGCTTATGGCAATTTCAGAAGAGGAAAATCAGGGCAGAGAGGAAAATTGGTTCAAATCGAGCCTCGCCTCTCTATTACTGGCATAAAAGCTGATGAATGGATTCCGATCCAACCCGGAACCGAGGGGATCTTCGCCCTTGGCATTGCTCACATGATTATGAAAGAAGGACTCTACAAAAAAGATTTTGTCTCTAATCATACTTTCGGATTTGAAGGTTGGACCGATAAAAATGGAAAGAAGCATCTGGGCTTTAAAGAGTTTATCCTCTCTGAGTATGAACCAAATGTTGTTTCCAAAAAGACTGGTGTCCCTGTGGATACCATCATTCGATTGGCCAGGGAGTTTGCTACGAATCAACCCTCCCTTGCTATTGGCTATCGAGATCGACCCTTCCATCAGATGGCTGTCTCTACCCTGAATGGATTAGTGGGTAGCATCGATACGGCTGGAGGGGTTTTGATTCCCAGAAATGTTCCTTATCAAGCGTTTCCTCCATTTAAAAAGGACTCTATTGCACAAAAAGGCCTTGACCAGGAAAGAATGGATGGGGGGAAAGGCCTGCAGAGAATGATGCATCAACCTTATCTCTTCGCCAAAAATGTACTTTCCGGGAAACCTTATAAACCAAAAACCCTTTTCCTTTACTACACTAACCCTCTCTTTTCCAATCCCAAGCCTGATCTATTTTCAAAAGCATTTGCCGAGATTCCTTTCATCGTCAGCTTTTCTCCCTACATGGACGACAGTACTCATTTTGCAGACCTCATCCTCCCAGACCACACCCCCTTGGAACGCTGGCAGGATGATCCCCTCTTTTCAAACAATGGCTTTCCCATTCTCGGAATTCGGCAACCCGCTGTTGAACCTCTCTATCAGACTCAAGCCACAGGCGACATCCTTCTCACGATGGCGAAATCCTTAGGGGGAGAAATTCAGGCTGCTCTCCCATGGAATAATTTTAAAGAGGTAGTATCCTACGGTCTCAAGGGCATCTTCGAGGCGAAGCGGGGGGATGTCTTCGGCCTTCAATTTGAGGAGGCCTGGACCCGCCTTCTTCAAAGAGGGGGGTGGTGGGCTCCTTCCTATAAGACTTTCGAAGAATTCTTGAAATTAATTCAAGAGAGAGGGGGGTGGTGGGATCCTCTTTACGATTTTGAAGAATGGGATCGCATCTTCCAAACTCCGTCTAAAAAGTTTGAATTTTATGCCCAAGGATTAAAGCGAATCGCCTCTTCTCCTATGCCAAGGAGTCGTGAGGACCCGTCATTTCTTCCTCACTGGGAAGAACCAAAAATGACCGATCACGAGAAAGGATTTCCTCTTCATCTGCATATTTTCAAAACGATGGCTATCACAGGAAGTAGAAACGGTAATCAACCTTGGCTTTCTGAAAATTTTGGTCCCCATCTCTTTGAAAGGTGGACGACTTGGGTGGAAATTTATCCCCATACGGCAAAGGAGTCGGGAATCTCAGATGGGGACTGGGTCTGGGTAGAATCAAAGTTTGGAAAAATTCAGGCCAAGGCCCGCCTCTATCAAGGGGCCATGCCTGATGTCGTCAACATTCCTTTTGGACTGGGCCACTCTTCCGGGGGACGCTGGGCTCAGGGGTTGGGAACAAACCCTTATCAACTTCTCGGAGATGATTTGGATCCACTGACAGGCAATCCAGCGGGTCGATCGGTTCGTGTTAAGATTTATAAGGTGTGAACCCTATCTTTAGACAAGAATGACAAATTTGAAATTCCAAAATTTTGGTTCATTTGACATTTGGATTTCATTTATCATTTGGATTTTGAAATTTTCCATTTAGCGGAGCAAATGATGCATCGATGGGGAATGGTCATTGATCTGGATAAATGCTCTGGATGCCAGGCTTGCGTGGTGGCTTGCCATGCAGAAAATAATATTGGGATCATTGGGCCTGAGGAATCAGCTAAAGGCCGCACCATCAACTGGATCGAACTGATTCCTTATATCGAGGGAGAATATCCCCATATTAAAGCGAGACTCCTTCCCAGGCCCTGTATGCACTGTGATCATCCTCCGTGTACCAAGGTATGCCCCGTCAATGCCACTTACAAGAACGAAGAAGGCCTCGTCGCACAGATTAATTATCGATGCATTGGCTGCAGATATTGCACGACCGCATGCCCTTACACCGTGAAGTATTTCAATTGGTATGCACCTCAATGGCCGAAAGAAATGAAGGGTTCGCTCAATCGTGATGTCTCGATTCGAACAAAAGGGGTCGTTGAAAAATGCACTTTCTGCAGTCATCGACTTCTCAAAGCAAGAGAGAAGGCGAAGGGAGAGGGAAGAGATCTTTTGCCAGAGGATTATATCCCCGCCTGTGTTCAGGCATGTCCAAGCAATGCCATGTACTTCGGTGACCTTAATGATCCTTTCAGCACGGTGTCCGTCCTCTCCAGGGAAAGAAGGGCTTTCCGATTGATGGAGGATTTGGGTACAGAACCGAAGGTTTATTATTTATCAGAAGGAACGTGATGGAAGAAAAACATATAAATTTGGAAGTCGTAGACTCGACTCTTCGAGAGGATGCTATCCTATTTGAACCCATTAGGAGGACTGGTAAGTCTTTTTATATTGCCCTCTTGATTCTCGGGGCAATAATCCTCTGGGCCGTATGGGCATATCTTCACCAATACCGTGATGGGCTAGGGGTAACAGGTCTCGCAAGACCCATCTTCTGGGGTGTTTACATCACCAACTTCGTTTTCTTTATCGGAATCAGCCATGCCGGAACACTCATCTCTGCCATTCTCCGCCTCGCCAAAGCAGAGTGGCGTAGGTCGATCACCCGTTCCGCGGAGGTCATTACCGTTCTCGTCCTTTTCTTTGGCGTGGGAAACATATTAATGGATTTGGGACAACCTGATAGAATGTTGAACATTATCAGGTTTTCCCAATTCCAATCTCCTCTTCTTTGGGACGTCTCCAGCATCACCATTTATCTTGCAGCAAGTTCCATCTATCTTTATCTCCCTCTCATACCCGACATTGCCCTTCTCAAAGATCATAGTGGGAAATGGAAATGGTTTTACCGGGTTTTGGCTCTGGGTTGGAAAGGAACAGAACGACAGCATCGCCTATTGGAAAAGGGGATTGCCTTCATGGCCATTCTCGTTATTCCGGTTGCTGTGTCTGTCCATACGGTGGTTTCTTTCGTTTTTGCCATGACGATCCAACCGATGTGGCACAGCGCCATTTTCGGCCCCTATTTCGTCGCCGGTGCGATTTTCTCAGGAATTGCGGCACTCATTGTGGCGATGAATGTGATCCGTAAGGTTTACCATCTGGAAGACTATTTGAGACCTGTCCATTTTAATAATCTGGGAATTCTTCTGCTCGTGATGACCCTCCTCTGGTTTTACTTTACCTTTACAGAATATCTTACGACTTATTATGGAGGAGAGCCCCTTCACATGGCCATCTTTTGGTCGAAATTCACAGGAAGGTTTGCCCCTTATTTCTGGGGAATGTTCCTCTTCTGTTTCATCATTCCCTTACCCATTCTCAGTCTCAAAAGAACCCGAACCCCTTTGGGTACACTCATCGCATCGATCTCTGTGGTCATCGGGATGTGGCTGGAGCGATTTGTGATCGTAGTGCCTACCTTGACCAACCCAAGGATTCCCAATGAGGATATTATTTACTTCCCCACCTGGATAGAATGGTCCATCTTTGCTGGATGCATCTCCTTTTTCATCCTCCTCTACATGATCTTCACCAAAGTCTTTCCCATTGTGTCCATCTGGGAGGTTAGAGAAGGAAGGGAAAAATCTATGGCTGAAGTTCGAGAACGAATCAAAACCTACCTTCCTGGAATTGGGATCGAATAGAAGGGTTGAGAAGTTCAAAGAAACAACCCTTGAAATGAGGAACTCTCAAACCGTTGAAACCGTTTTTGGAAATCTTTAGAAAATGCTAAAGGAGTAAAGATCCTTATGCACAGAAAAGGAATCCTTTATATAGGAATCATTGTCGTTCTAATCTGGGTGGCCTCTTTCACTTTTGCTCAGTTTCTGCCTGAAGATCCAACCAAGGGAAACCGCCTCTTTATAAGTAAAGGTTGTATAAGATGTCATGCCTTCAAGGGGGAAGGAGGAAAAATCGGGCCGGACTTTGGGAGAGTGGACCTCGGAAATACCCAACTGGAGTTGGCAGCCAAACTCTGGAACCATATCCCCTCCATGAATGTTGGAATGGAAAGGGCAAGGATGATCAAACCCAAGATGACCGGACAGGAATTCACCGAAATCTCTGCCTACCTCTATTTTCTAAAATTCTTTGATGAGCCTGGAGAGGCGACGCGAGGAAAATTCATTTTTAATGAAAAAGGTTGTAGCTCCTGTCACTCCCTCGCAGGGAAAGGGAAAGAAGGTGAGCCCGGCCTGGATCAATTCCCCCAAAATATCTCTCCCGTTTTTTTAACTCAGTCCATCTGGAACCATGGCCCCGTCATGATTGCCAACATGGTCAAACTTGGAATCAAGTGGCCAATCTTTGAGGGAACGGAGATGATGGATCTTCTGGAGTATATCAAATTGAATGCAAAGGGGGTAAAAGAAACTGCCTTCATCACACCGGGAAACCCGAGAGAAGGCAAGCAGGTGTTTGCTGCAAAAGGTTGTGTCAAATGTCATGCAGTAAGGGGCGAAGGGGGGAAAGAAGCGGAGGATTTGGGCAAGAGGGCAAAGACCTTTTATAAAAGCCTCACTCAGATTGCCTCCAGCATGTGGAATAAAGGGCCCGCTGTTTTAGGTAAGATGAGTCAAACTCAATTGGGGATTCCAAAATTCACTCCAAAGGAGATGGCGGATCTGATCGCTTACCTTTATTTCCTCCATTTTATCGATGAGCCAGGAACCCCGGTAAATGGGAAGAAGATTTTTTCGGAATCGGGATGTTCAAAATGTCACGGCCTGGAAGGAAAACCAGGTGAATTGATGACCATCAGTCTTTCCAAGTATCAGAAGGCTGTCAACCTCATGGATATCGTCGCGAGTCTCTGGAACCACAGCACCGAAATTGAGAAAGCGATGAGGGAAAAAGGGATCTCCTGGCCCAGATTTAAGAAAGGAGAATTAGTGGATCTCCTCGAATTTATCCAGGCTCCTAAGAAGAAACATAAAGGAAATTGAATATGAACCGTATCGGTCTTTTGTTATTTGTCAATCTCTTCTTTCTTGTCGGGAATATGATTTCTTTTAATCAAGCCATGGGAGCCGAAAAGAAAGGGGAGTACCTTCTTCCGGGAACTATCAAGGAGGGATGGAAGGTCTTCACCATGAAGAAGTGCAGCACCTGTCATGCCATTTGGGGAGAAGGAGGTAAGGAAGGACCAGATCTCGGCACCCTTCCAGAATCTTATGTCACCCAATCTCAACTCGCTGCCCTGATGTGGAACCATTGGCCAGAGATGTGGGGGAAAATGGAGGCAAAAAAAATGCCACCTCAGAAAATGAATAAGAAAGAGATGGCAGACCTTTTTGCCTTTCTCTATTTCATCCGGTATATGGATGAACAGGGAGATCCTCAGAATGGGAAAGTGTTGATGGAGAACAAACATTGCAGCAAATGCCATCCTGTCGTCAAAGAGGGAGCAAAGGGAGACCTCGGCCGCTGGGGAATGTATATCAATCCCATCTTATGGGCTCAGATGATGTGGAATCATACCCCTCAAATGGAACAGGAAATGAAAAAGAAAGGGCTTTCCTGGGTCGAGTTCAAAGGCAATGAAATGGTTGACCTTATTGCTTATATTCGAAGCCTCAGTTCAAAGATGGAAAAGGTTTACCTTTCTCCTGGGGACCTCCAAATGGGAAAGAAATTGTTTACTCAGAGAGGATGCATTCAATGTCATTCCCCTCGTGGAGAAATGGACTTATCTAAGAAAAAAGATTTCCCGAGAACGTTAGCCCAGTTAGCGGGGATGATGTGGAATCATTCACCAAAAATGTGGAAGGGGATGGAGAAGAAAGGGATGGAACGTCCAACCCTATCCCCTCAGGAGATGGCGGATTTGGTCGCCCACTTTTTTTCAACTCAATATTTTGACGAACCGGGTGACCCTGCTCGTGGAAAGGGGGTATTTGAAAGAAAACAGTGCAACCTCTGTCACTCGAAAGGTGCTAAAACGTTAAATCTCTCTAACTTGAAAGGTCAGATCTCTCCCATTTTTATGGCCCAGATGATGTGGAATCATGGGCCGGAGATGTTAGAAAAGATGAGAAAGGCCAAGGTCCCTTGGAGGAAAATAGATGGAAAAGAAATGGCAGATCTGATGGAGTATCTGAATCGAGGGATGCCCTAAATGCATTGCAGATTGCGGATTGAAAAAATCTGAAATCTAAAATCTGAAATCGAGAGGGGAGAGGAGAGGAGAAGATGGTTTCACCGGAATGGTTGAAAAAGACAGAGTTGTTTGAGACCTTCAGGGAATCCCAGCTGGACGCCTTATTATCCCAGTCCTCTGTTGAGTCTTTCACCGAGGGAAAAACGATCTTTCGCCAGGAGGAGGAGGCGACCCGCCTTTATGTCCTGATCCAGGGGGCGATCGATCTTACTGTGAAGGCGCATGAACAGGTCGACTTCATGACCTCCAAAATTGAGAAAGAAGGAGCCGTCTTCGGAACTCCCTCTCTGGTGGAGCCTTTTCGATATAATGTAACAGCAACCTGCCTGATGCCTACCAAGGTATTGCTCATTGAAGCCGACCATTTGAAGAGGATGATGGAAGAAGATCCAAAAATGGGGATGGAGATTATGAGGAAATTGGCCTCCATTTATTTTAATCGGCTCAATGAGCTACGTTTAGGTGTTTCAAATCTTGTTAAATTCTTTAAACTTAAACAGTTGTGAGTCGGATAGTTTGCAGCAAATACAATCCTGCCTGTTTTATATTAACGGTCTCGCAAGAAGAATAGATAGAAAGGGAAAACGCTCTTGAAAGATAAAATCCGCGAACGGTTTCACGTTCGGGTTCCAGACCAAAAGTGGTTCGAGGAGAATGTCGGTTGCGAGAACGCCTGTCCGGTAAACACCCGCGCCCCTCAGTACATTTCAGGAATCCGGGAAGAAAATTATAATCTGGCCTTTGAACTGAATCGTGGCGATAACCTCTTCCCGGCTATTTTGGGGCGGATCTGCGTTCACCCCTGTGAAGAGAAGTGCCGAAGAGGTCTCCTGATCGATCTTCCTATTTCCATCTGCTCATTAAAAAGGGCCTCTGTGGATTTCAAAACTCACACCCCTCGAAAAGAAACAGCGATCCAAAAGAAGGACAAGAAAGTGGCGCTCATCGGTGGCGGACCATCCGGACTTTCGGCTGCCAATGATCTCGCCAGGCTTGGCTATTCCGTCACGATCTATGAGACGTTCCCCATTCCTGGCGGAATGCTTAACGTTGGAATTCCTCCTTACCGCCTTCCCAGGGAAGTGGTGCAACAAGCGATTGAGGAGGTGAAACGATTGGGAGTGGAAATCATTACCGGGGCCCCCGTCGGAAAAGGGTTGGATTTAGAAAGTTTGAGGCGGGAGTATGATGCCGTCTATATCGCTGCAGGTGCGCATAAGGCAGAAAAATTGGGGATCTCCGGGGAAGATCTCCAGGGAGTGATCCATGGTGTGACCTTTATGCAAATGGTGAATCTGAAAAGGGATCTGAAAATCGGCTCAAGAGTTGCGGTGGTTGGAGGCGGGAACACAGCCATGGATGCGGCCCGCTCTTCCCGTCGATTGGGGGCGAAGGAGGTCTTCATTCTCTATCGAAGGACTAAAGAAGAGATGCCAGTGGATCCCAGGGAGTTGGAGCAAGTAGAAGAGGAGGGAATCCAAGTCCATTACCTCACCCAACCGGTTGGGGCCCTTTCCAGAGATGGGATAAAGGTTTCTGGCGTCCAATGTATCCGAAACCGGTTGGGAGAACCTGAAAAGGATGGCCGCAGAAGACCCATTCCCATTGATGGGTCTGAATTCGATATTGATATTGATCTCCTCATCCCGGCGGTCAGCCAATCCCCTGACATCTCCTTCCTTCCAGAGGAGATCGGCTTCGAAATCTCTAAATGGGACCGCTTATCCGTCAATCCGGAAACGTTTGAGACGAATGTGCGGGGCATCTTTGCCGGCGGAGACTTTATCACCGGTCCCAGGGACGTGATACGGGTGATTGCCGACGGCAGGAAGGCTACCCTTTCGATCCACTCCTATCTCAGTGGAGAGAAGTTTCCAAAGAAGCCTGCTCACTTTACCCCTGTTCCGGAGATTAAGATCGACCCTGACCTGGAAAAAATTTCTCGGCAGAAAATGGATACCATCCCCGTACGGGAAAGAGAGTCTCTGGACAGAGAAGTGGAATTGGGCTTTTCAAAAGAGGTGGCAGTGAAGGAAGCCGTGCGTTGTCTCCAGTGCCACCTCTTTACCATCTTCGACCGGACGAAATGTATCCTTTGCGGTGGCTGTGTCGATATCTGTCCGAAATCTTGCTTTCGTATGGCAAGGCTCGACGAGATTGAGGAGGACGAGAAACTTTCAAGGCTGATCAAATCCATTTATGGAGTTTGCAATGAAGAAGCCGAAAG
>DCUS01000200.1:740-4054 GCA_002327885.1 Syntrophaceae bacterium UBA2208 | reverse complement strand
TTTATTTTTTAAGTGGTCTTATGCCAGCTTATGCTATCTTGAGAGGAAGATGAAGAAAGGGATTTTACAGCGCATATCAGATTCAGTGGTGTGGCGCTCGATCTTCAGGACCGGAATACCCGATACCGATCTGAAACGGTCCATGTTCATCTACAACAATTTCTTTCTGCATATCTTTCCCGCCAAGATAAAACGGCATGGTCTTCGATTCTCCTATACTTTTTGCCTCGGTGGGATCTCCTGCCTCCTCTTCATCATCCTCACCATCACCGGAATCCTCCTTATGTTCCACTATACACCTTCTATTGAAAGAGCCTATTTTGATATGCAATCTCTGGCACTCATCTTCAATGGTAAGATCTTGAGAAACCTCCATCGGTGGTCGGCCCATGGGATGGTGGTAACCGTCTTTCTTCACATGGTCAGGGTATTTTACACACGTTCCTACCGACCTCCCCGGGAATTCAACTGGGTCATCGGAATCGGCCTCTTCATCCTCACCCTCGGCCTCAGTTACACAGGATACCTTCTGCCCTGGGATCAGTTGGCTTATTGGGGAATCACCGTCGGAACAACGATCATGAACTATACGCCCTTCATCGGAAAATACATCCGCTTTTTTATGCTGGGGGCTGACGAAGTGGGCCATGAGGCCTTACTCCGTTTTTACGTATTGCACTGCGTGGTGCTTCCCTTCTTCGCTGGCGTTCTCATGGCAATTCACTTCTGGAGAGTGAGGAAAGACGGAGGAATATCAGGACCGCTTTGAAATAGTTCGGAGTATTTAGTTCGTAGTTCGGAGAAACTGATTAAGAAACTATGAACTCCGAACTTGAAATGAGGAAAACATGGCCGAGCAAAAAAAAGAAAAGGTCTTCATCAAAGATCCCAACAAAACTTATGGTCTCATGGAGATTGTAGAAGGAACTTCACCGATGGTGGAGAAGGCTCCCGAGGACACCGTGGATACCTTTCCCCATTACATCATTCTCCTGACAATCTGCTCTTTGACTGCTGTTTTCGCCCTTCTACTCGTCTCTCTCATCTTCGACGCTCCTTTGGAAGATCTGGCAAATTCTCTTGTAACTCCCAACCCCGGGAAAGCCCCCTGGTATTTTACTGGAATTCAGGAACTGATCCATTATACGAACAAACCGGTGATTCCTGCCATCATCATCCCGGTGCTGATCATCATCTGGCTTATTTTAATACCCTACATCGATCGGAAACCGAAGACCCCTCTGATGTCCCTTTTTAATCGGATCTTCATCGGCGGTGAGAAAAGGCGCATATTGATCATTTTTTTCACGCTGTTCATCTTTGGGACACTGATCTGCACCATCATCGGTTCTGCCTTTCGGGGTGAGAACTGGAGCTTTGTCCTACCATGGAAATGAATAAAAAACCTATCTCAAGAAGGAAATTGATCGCTTATGCCTGGATTGGGGCAGCGGCCATTGTGATTGCTGAACTAATCGGCGGCACCCTTGCATTCCTTTGGCCGAGACGAAAAGGACCAAAAGTTGAAACGGTCTTCATCGCCGGCAAGGTAACCGATTTTAAAGTCGGTGAAATCATCCCTTTCCGGAAAGAAAGAACCTTTATTTTGAGAACAGAGGAAGGGTTTTTAGCCATTTCGTCTATCTGCACCCATCTCAATTGCATTGTCAATTGGAATGAAATGCTCAAAAAATTCGAATGCCCTTGCCACGGCGCAAAATTTAATCGAAATGGAGAGGTGCTGGAAGGCCCTCCCCCGCGTCCATTAGACCTTTATAAACTTCAAATTGTTGCGGGAAACGTAGTGGTCGATAGGGTCAGCTCGATCGAAAGGAGTAAGTTCGAACCCTCCCAGTTGGTCAAAAGTTAGACAAACCAATGGAAAAGAAGATTTTCATAACAACGATTCTGACACTGGCCATCGCCATCTTTTTAGGGATTTATTGGTTACTGGAACCTCATCGGGTGAAAGTAGATGCCGAAAAAATGAGGTCGGAAGCTGCCGAAAAAGGGAAAAGTCTATACCTGACCCACTGTGCCAGATGCCATGGAAAGACCGGAGGCCCTCAGAAAGGGATTAGAACCATCAACTCCAAGAACTACCTCAAGGCCTTGGATGACACTGTTCTTTATAAAATCATCGAACGAGGAATCCCACGGACGGGAATGGTTGCTCTCGGTGACAAAGAAGGAGGTCCGTTGAATCCCGAACAGATCAATCAACTGGTAGCTTTCATTCGAAACTGGGAAAGGACAGCGCCTGCTCTGCCCGAAGAAACTCCGCCAAAAGAGAGGCCTGTTTTTATCCAGGAGGAGGTTGCTTATGTGGGCTCCGAATCTTGCATTGGATGTCATGAAAGTCTCAACAAGGAGCATATCGGAACCTGGAAAAAGTCGCTTATGACGATAAAAGCCTTTTCGCTTATCCGAAACGAAACAGATAAGACAAAATGTATCCCTTGCCACGCTACGGGGTATGACCCCGAAAAGAAAACCTATAAAGAAGAGAATGTGGGGTGTGAAGCATGTCATGGCCCCGGGGAAAAATATCAGGAGATGATGATGGGAGCAGATGCCTTTGAGGGTGGAAAGATAGCGAGAGAGAATGGTCTCAAATCCTGCACCCGGTGCCATAAGGCCCATATCGGTAAGGAAGAACATGTCACTTTAGCTAGGAAAGGATTGATCCCTTACCCTTAAAAACAGGACTTTAATTTTTCAAAGAGGTCATATTAAAGGTGAGAAAGGAGGGGAAGAGGATCCAAGGTTCATTTGAACTCAATTTTTTCTCTATTTTTAATTCTAAATTGGGGGGAGAAAGGATGAAAGATATGAAGAAGTTTTTTCTCGTGGTTCCTATCGTTACTTTTTTGATTCCAACAATGGCAAAGGCTCAGATGACATATCAAAAGGATATTCGCTCCGTTTTTGAGGCAAAATGCTCGAGGTGTCATGGAACGGGGTCGCCCTTGGTGGATGAATTTAAAAAAGAGAGAGAGAAGTACACAAAAGTAAACAAGGGGCCCCGGATGAATAGCTACACCCTTCTATTAGAGTTTGTTAAAGGAAAAGATGCAGGGGCCATCATGAGGCGGCTTGATGACGGAAAAAGCAAGGATGACAAAAAACCTGGAAATATGTACCTCTACCTTGGAAAGGATGTCGAAGAAAGACAGAAAAATCTGAAAATCTTTAAAGACTGGGTAGGTTCATGGAGTTTGAAACGAAGGGCTGATCTGAGCGAGGAGGAGATTAAAAAAATTACCGCTCCCCAATAAAATGATTTTCAAGAAGACCAAGAAGTGGGATAGAGG
>DCUS01000200.1:0-689 GCA_002327885.1 Syntrophaceae bacterium UBA2208 | reverse complement strand
TTTTTATTATTAAAATGGGCTCCTTTCTTTCTCGTTATCATTCTCATCCCTTCCTTAACCATGGCTCAGGCCACGTATGTCGGTTCAAAAAAATGCATGTCTTGTCATGGTTCGATCTATGAGATATGGAAGGATACTCTTCACAACAAATCTCAACAGATCCTGAGTCGCACCAATGACACACTGGTCGTCGATTGGAAGGGGATGATCAAACTGAAAACTGGAAACATCCCGGAGGCCATTGTCAAATTAGGGGATGGCCCTGGAAACATCACTTTTATCCACTCATTTATCGCTTTAATCGTCCTGACTCATTGATGTTATCATTTTCTAATTTCAATCCTTGTTTAATAAAGGCTGATTACAACGATTCAATCCGATATCAACGATTAAAAAATGTCCTGACCAACATTTGAGTTGACGGGCAGTGCCAACATAACCTTTTTTGCAACTTACACCTATATTCAGCTTAGTATTGGGAATACTTAGTAGCATCTATCTTGCTCAACAGAATGCTCTGGGCAAACACCCAAACCACCGATGAGAAGAAAGCCATCCATTCCCAGATCACGGGCGTATTCCGGCCAACTGTTCCTTGCTCATAAAGAATGACCAATGTGGCAAAAATGAAATACACAACAACCACCAGAAAGCTCAACCCCGGCAGGATTTTAGGAACGTGGCTTAGC
>DCUS01000097.1 GCA_002327885.1 Syntrophaceae bacterium UBA2208 | reverse complement strand
ACCTTTCCTCCCCGGAACAAACTTTCAATCATACCGCTCGTTCTTGAAAAGGCAGTGGAGCATCCGATTGGCTTATCGGACAGTAGAAAGGCAACACAGCTGAGAAGACCAATCCCAATCCCGACAATATAGGGAGACCATTGTTTTAAGCTTAGCCATTCCATAACGATTCTCCATTGCATAGAAAATAGAATCTCCTCCCCCTGGCGGGGGAGGATGAAGGTGGGGGGGTAATCAATGGCGTCCACCCCCACCCACGCCCTCCCCCATCATGAGACAGTGTCGTAATGGGGGGAATGCTGTGTTTGTCATTCTGAACGAAGTGAAGAATCTAATGATTTCAACTGAATCTATTATATAGATTCTTCGGCTTTCGCCTCAGAATGACATTACGACACAGTCTCCAGGGGGAGGGGAATTGCTATTATTTTCATCCTTCGAAGGTGCCAGCCCCGTCATTAAATTCGCTGTCGGATTACTTTATCCCATGCACTTCTTTTAATGATGGCAAATGCGGCGCCGTGCAAGTCGGACAGGTTCCGATCAGCCCGGCAGCGCTAAAAGCGGTCATCCCCCCCGCTACATTTACCACATCGTGGAGTTCGTGTTGTTTAAATACACTGCAGGTCAGGCTCGAACGGTGACCAGAGTTACAGATCACATAAATCGTTTTTTCTTTTGGGATCTCTCCAAACTGCTTTCGTGTGTCCGGAGCCTGCAGGTGCACCGCACCATCCAGATGGAGCGCCTCGTACTCCAGCTTCCCTCGCACATCAAGAATCATGGGGCCCGGCTTTTGGTTTGACAAGGCCGCTAATTCCTGCGCGGAAACCTGCCGGACATGATCAGTGGGGAATCCCCCTACGCTCCATGCATGCATGCCGCCATCGAGCCATCCTGCAATACGATCAAAGCCAACTCGACGAAGCATGATGACAGCGTCATTGACTCGTGTCTCACTTTCTAATACGAGAACGATGGGTTTATCAGGAGGAAGCATCCAACCGGAAAAAGTTTGAAAGTTACCCGCCATATCGATATTCCATGCGCCGGCGATGTGAGCTCCTCCGAAGGCGAGGTAATCCCGACCATCAAGAAGGGTGTTCCCTCCCTTGGCAAGCTGATTGACTTCGGCAGGAGAAATAGGTTTTGGTATTTCGAGATCGCTCAATTTGGCCGGCCCCTTTCTATTGATATCTGAACAACGGGAAAAATGATCCGGAGCCTCCGGCATTCCACTTAATAAGGAGGCTCGAAACGCATCTACCGTCTTATGCTGCAGCTCAGCATTGTAACGTTTTTCATATCCTATCGTTGAATATCTCATCGCACCCATGGCCCGTCCACATAGGGATCCCGCCCCATGTGCCGGTAATACCAAAACATGATCGGGCAGAGCCTTGAGTTTTGAAAGACTATCGAAAAGCTTCCCGGCCAGTTCAACCGCCTGACCGGGAAACAGATCTGGACGGCCTACGTCGCCTACAAAGAGCGTATCGCCGCAGAAAATAGCGGCTGGTTCCGATCCGCGGCTTCGATCCGTCACGACATAGGTAATATGCTCCGGCGTATGCCCGGGAGTATCAAGCACCCGAATGTTCATGTCTTCGATCTGAAATTCATCTCCCTCCTTAACGGGCCGGTGCGCAAACGCACATTGGCCCGCCTTGGGAGCGACGATCTCTGCCCCTGTCCGAGCAGACAAGTCCATATGACCGGAGACGAAGTCTGCATGAAGGTGAGTTTCGAGAATATGGGTAATGCGCATTCCCATGGCTTTGGCCACCACCATATACTCCTCGACATCTCGCTTCGGATCGATGATGGCACACGTTCCTTTCCCTCCGAGGAGGTAAGAGAGGTGCGCAAGACCTGGAACAAAAAAAGATTGAATAAACATAAATCAATGCCCCCTTTCTACGATTTGAGCCTCGAGTCGCACAAACAATAAAATATTAACAAGGGGAACGTCTGAAAACAACCTTTTTTTAGCATGGAGGATCGAAGGAAGCCTCCGGGGGCAATCCCCGTTAGAAATTAAAGCATTGAAATTCTATTTCCATTCATATAAAAATATGATATTAAATTTGGAGGAGTATCGGATGAAACATTTTTTTGATCACTATCGCCTAAAAACGCCTCTTTCAAAAAAACTCTTCGAAAGAGCCATAGAGGTCATGCCCGGAGGGATCTCTCATAACATTCACTACTTTCCTCCCTATCCTTTATTTATCAAAAAAACAAAGGGTTCAAAAATCTGGGATGTGGATGGCAATGAGTACATCGACCTCTGGATGGGAAATTATACTCATATCTTAGGCCACCGTCCACGGGTTATAGTCCGAGCCGTTGAAAAACAATGTAAAGAAGGAATCCACTGGGGTCTCGTATTTGAAAAGCAAATCGAATGGGCAGAACTGATTCAAAAATTGGTTCCCAGCGCGGAAATGGTTCGATTCTGCTGCTCTGGGACAGAGGCAACAATGTATGCCGTCAGGCTTGCCCGTGCCTTCACGGGTAAAAAAACTATCCTGAAAATTGCAGGGGGTTGGCATGGAGCCAATCCTGACCTCGCCCGGGGCATCAAACTGCCCTATGAAAAAGAAGAAAGCCTCGGTCTGTTGCCTGGCCTCCGGAAATACACGAAGATCATTCCTTTTAATGACGTTTTTGGAACACTCAAGGTCATGCATCAAAACAGAAAAGATTTGGCAGGAATTATTCTTGAGCCTGTTGTCGGGGAAGGAGGCTTCAACCCGGCGACGAATGAATATCTTCAGATGCTTCGCTCTGAAACCAAAAAGTTGCGAGCCCTCCTGATTTTCGATGAGGTGATTTCATGCTTTCGAGTTGGCTTGGGGGGGGCCCAGGAGAGGTTCAAGATCACTCCGGACCTGACGACTCTGGGAAAGATTTTGGGCGGAGGATTACCCGTGGGTGCCATAGCAGGGAAGAGAGAGATCCTTGAAAAAACTTCACCTCAAAAGAAAGGGCAAAAATGGGAGAGGGTCCTGATTGGTGGAGGCACTTTCTCTGCCCATCCTCTGACAACTGCGGCGGGATTGGCAATGCTTTATTACTTAAAAGATCATCGCCAGGAAGTCTACTCCCTGTTAGAGGAGAAAGGCAAAAAAGTTCGCAAGGGAGTCCAGGAGGCTCTTGACCAAGAAGGAGTTGATGCGGTGGTTACAGGCATTGGCTCCCTCTTTCAGACCCACTTCCCGGTCCAGAAAGGAGTAAAACTGAATTCTCCGCATTCGATCAATCGTTTCACCGATATAGAAAAAAGGGAAAATGAGTTCCGGATCAGAATGCTGACCAAGGGAGTCCACGTGATGCACGGTGGAGGAAGCTTATCCCTATCCCATTCGGATAAAGATATTGAAAAAATCTTCCAGGCCACAAGAGAAGTCGCCAAGGAGATGAGGAATACAGTTGAGAGTTAAGCGTGATGGGTATGGCGATGGCACAGGATAAAGCAAAAATTGGCGTCATTGTAGTCGATATCCAGGGAGACTTCACAAAACTCAAAAATGGCTCTTTGGCCGTTGAGGGAACGGACGAGGCTTATATGAAGGCCGTAGTGGACAATACAAAGAGACTGAAAGAAGCGGGGCACCCCATCTTTGCAACCCAGGATTGGCACCCTAAAAACCACGCTTCTTTCTTTACCAATCACAAAGGAAAGAAGGCTTTCGATGCGATTAAACTTCATGGAAAAGACCAGGTGCTCTGGCCTCCTCACTGCGTCCAAAAGACTCCTGGAGCAGAAATCTTGTTGGATAAAAAACTATTTGCCGCCGTTGTAAAAAAGGGGATGGATGCGCGATATGACAGCTATTCCGGATTTCAGGACGATGGCGGGAAGAAAACAGAAATGGACAAACTCCTTAAAAAGGACCATATCAAGAAAATAATCCTCTATGGTATTGCCACCGATTATTGCGTCAGAGCAACTTCC
>DCUS01000212.1:10738-31106 GCA_002327885.1 Syntrophaceae bacterium UBA2208 | reverse complement strand
CCTCTGGATGGGAGCCATCCGCTCAACCCCAGCTCCTCTGACCATCACAGAGGTGACAATCAGCGTCACAGTAAATACATCGCCATCTGGCTTAAGTTTCACAGTTGACGGCATTACCTACAATACACCTCAGATCTTCTCCTGGGTACCAGGAACCTCTCATCCGATCGCAACCACTTCTCCTCAGGGGAGCGGCGACACACGATATGTGTGGGCAAGTTGGTCAGATGGTGGAAATATTTCCCACATCGTGTCGCCTACATCAAACACTACCTACACAGCGACTTTCACCACTCAATATCAATTGACAAAGGTTGTTTCCCCATCCGGTGCAGGTAGTATTAGTGCCAATCCGTCATCTGCAGATGGTTTCTACAATAGTGGAACGTCAGTGCAGTTAACAGCCTCGGCGAATACCGGCTACCAATTTTCAAGCTGGAGTGGAGATCTAACAGGCTCCACAAATCCACAAACACTGACGATGGATGCACCTAAGGGGATAACCGCGAACTTTATTCCAACTACCACAACCTATAACTTTTACGGGTTTTTCAGTCCGGTTGAGAATCCTCCTACCGTGAATAATGCTAAAGCAGGGCAAGCGGTTCCTATCAAATGGCGCATTACGGATGCAAGCGGGCTTGGAGTCTCCGATCCGGTCAGTTTCAAAAGCCTTACATCATATGCGGTTAACTGCAGTGACTTAACAGGTAATCCAGAGGATACAATTGAGGAGTATGCGGCGGGTGAATCAGGACTCCAGTATCATGGAGACGGATACTGGCAATATAACTGGAAAACAGCCAAAACCTATAAAAATATGTGTAGAAGAATGATTTTAAATCTCAATGATGGAACCGAGCATCCTGCCGACTTCAAATTTAAATAATAACTGGATTCAGTGCGAAGAGGAGGGCCCAAAGGGTCCGAAAAATAAATGAGGTGTTAAGAGAAGAAAGGAGAAGGCCATGGAAAAGAAAGCAAGTATGAATTCTTGGATGGTTCAGGAAAACAAAAATTTTGAAAGAAAGGAGGTGATTCAGATGGAAAAGAGAGAAATTTTATGGTCGTGGGTGCACATCATACTGACGGTGGTGGTTGTTGTTGGTCTAAACTTGCTCTTGATTCAGGCTCCAGCTATGGCAGCCGTTGACTGTAACAATCCAAGCACTGAGGCGGATGCCGACCTTGATGGGTTCACTGATGCTCAGGAGTGCATCGGAATTACACTTTACAACGGAAGCCTTTTCCTCGGAAAAGACAGTGGAGTCAATCGAGCTGATCGTCTCGATCCGGATACCAAGGATCTTTTTGTCATCCTGGTATATGCGTCACCGACTAAAATTCCCGCAAATCCACTGGAGTATGTCTCTGCGCCACAATCACAGGGCGGGCTTGGAATTGCTCTGCATGTAATTGTACCAGAACAAGCGGACACTAATCGGCTCGTGACATCCACACAAAAGGCAGTTAGGGTAACCGAGAGTTTGGACGATAGCACAACTACTCCCCTTGGAGTGACCAGTTGCGGAACCCCGAACGGTTTAGACCTTGCAACGGTTTACACCCAGAGAATAATAAATCACGTCACATCAGTAAATCCGAGTGCGTCCCAAACTCTTAAAGACACCTATATCAAGCACACAATTGCCCATGAGGTCGGTCACATGGTTGGTCCTTTGGCGCCAACCTATAACGCAAACTATGGGGGCTACCACTATAAAACTGGAACCAATGTCATATTGGATCAGTCAGTCAAATATAAGGGGACAACCTTTTACATTGGGACAACTTATACTTCCGCTGATAAAAGCGGAATTAAATTAAAATAGGGATAAATTGGTAAAGGTCAGGGCAGGGATGCCAGTTTTGTGGTATTGCCCAAACTGGCTTCCTAACCTTAGCCCTAACCATCAACAGAGAACTTACTATTGTTAAACCAAAAGGAGGATTAGACAATGAAAACAAGGAAGGGAGTGGTCTTTTTTATATTGTTAATGGGAATGATTCTGTGGGCTGCGGAACCAGCTTTACTTTATGGAGCTGAAACACCAGAGGGCAACGTCTGGGATTTCGTATTAGATGCTAAGCCTTTTCGAGGAACCCTCCTCTCCGGACCATTGAGCATCTATTACGATATTACCAGTCAAGGGACTGGGCCAGATGGCCAACTAGATTACATAGCAACTATGTATTACACAGTGAGATTGAATAAAAAGAAGGAGCTCTTCACGTTTCAAGGTTTCTCTGAAGGAATCTACTTGAGAGATTTTATTAACCAGGGAAATATAATAAGAAATTTTTTGGAAATTGTTGTCGTTCCAGGAATTTTCCCGGGTGGTTTTAACTCCTGGAAATTCAAATCCATTGGTAAAGCTCAATTTAATGATGATAACGTTAGCAGAGCATTTGTTGCAGATATTGAAATAGTCGTAAACACAGAATAAGGGTCTAGAAATTGCCTTTGTCGCAATAGCGTGATCAACTCCTTTCTCGCTGACACGTTCCAGCAGGAAAAGATAATTTTGTATTTATGCCCTAAAAGACGGAAACTTTAAGCATATTACTAACCAAAGATATTTTAAATTCCCTCAATATATCCCCTCCCCTCTTTAATGGGGGAGGGTATGGGTGGCCGCCGGGGCTAAGGCCATGGGTTTCTCCGTAAAGGAAATTTGATGGTATCCGATTATGTTAAAGATTCTTAATCTAATTTCCTTTATTTCCGCCCCATTTTTAACAGCCATTTTATTGATCCTGTCCTTTCCTCAATACGATTATCATTGGTTGGCCTGGATAGCGTATCTCCCTCTCCTTCTGGCAATTCGGAACAGAAAGCCATGGCAGTCCTTTTTCGTAGGCTGGCTGTGCGGATTTGTCTTCTTTGTTTGTGTGAGCCCATGGGTCAGGGGTTTCCCGGGGATTAACAAGCTGTCAGGTCCGCTTGGTTATTTATATTTAAGTCTTTATTTCGGACTTTTTTGTCTATTTTTGACGTTGATCCATAGAAGAACACGCCTGCCATTCCTGATCGCTGCCCCGATTTTGGTTTCATTTGAATATGCCCGTTGTAATTTCTTCTTTTTAGCTTTCCCTACTATTTTGCTTGGCCATACTCAATATTTAAACCTTCCTCTGCTCCAAATAGCTTCCTTTTCCGGCGCCTACGGCGTCTCGTTCATTATCATGCTGGCCAATGCAGCCATTGCCGACCTGATTGGTTATTTAATGTCACCCTCACCCTCTGCCTGCGCTGAAGCTTCGGCAGACGGGCCTTCCCTCTCCCACCGAGGGAGAGGACATTTCGTTTTCAATCCTTCGTATCGTGGAGGACTTATTCTTGTGATGATATTAGGCCTATGGGTTGCAGGATATGCTTCCATCCCCCCTACTCTCTCAGGAAAACCACTTGCTGTAGCGGTTGTCCAGGGAAACATTCCACAGGAATTAAAATGGAACCGGGAATACCGGGATGAAATTCTCACCCAATATGAGAATTTAACAGAGGAAGCGGGAAAAAACCAACCTCGGCTCATCGTCTGGCCAGAGGCCTCTACACCGGGGTTCGTATTGAATGATCGCAGCCTTTTACAACGGATGGTGTCTATGGTCAGACGTATCAATACCTATTTGCTCGTAGGAAGCGCAGAGTATCCCAAATTTTCAACAACACCTGTCAAGTCAAAAAAGACCGGAAACACAGCACTATTTTTTTCCCCTGAAGGCAAAATTCTTGGCCAATACCTCAAGATTCGGCTTGTTCCTTTTGGGGAATATGTCCCCTGGGAGGAAACCATACCATGGCCCGATTTCATCGTATCGAAAAAGAAAATAAACTTCCATATCTCAGGGAACGAGTTTACCCTTTTTGGAATCGAAGACACTAAATTCGGGGCCTTGATTTGCTGGGAGGTTTTATTTCCTGACCTCTCCAGGTCCCTCGTCAGAAAGGGGGCAGATTTTTTGATCAATCTCAGCAATGAAGCCTGGTTTGGGAAAAGTGATGTTCCTTATCAGATCCTTTCTTTCTCCGTATTCAGGGCCGTGGAGAACCGGGTCAATTTAGTTCGTTGCACTAATACCGGAATCTCAGCCTTCATCGATCCCTACGGAAGAATCACGGACAGAGTCACTAATGGAGGCCAAGACATCTTCGTCGCTGGGACCCTCACCAAGGAGATCCTCATTCCCCCTGCAGGGACCTTTTACACACGCTATGGGGATGTATTTGCTTATGGATGCATTGCCTTCTCAATTGGCCTGATCATATGGAGAATTTTTAGGAGAAATAGGTCTTGAACGAAAAATAATTGACTTTTCCTCTTGATGTAGCTACCATGGCTACATTGAGGAAAATCTTATGGAAACGGTAGGAATAAAAGAATTAAAAAACAAGCTCACCTATTATCTCAAATTGACTAAAAGAGGGAGCAAAATCATTGTGACAGACCGGGGAGCTCCCGTCGCCATGATCCAGAGGATTAACCGGATCCGAAACAATACAGGGGTTGAAGAGAGACTTGCCTCCCTGGCAAAAAGAGGGTTGCTCAGGCTACCTCTAAAAAAGGGGAAGCTGTCTCCTTTCAAAAGTATTAAAGCCACTGGAAAGCCAGCATCGGATATCATCATAGAAGAGAGAAGATGATCTATCTCGATAGCAGTGCCCTTGTAAAAAGATATACGGAGGAAGTGGGAACAAATTTTGTTCAATCCATCCTTGGGACGAATGAGCTCTTCGCAACATCGAAACTCACCTATCCCGAGATACTCTCAGCGCTAATGAGAAAGGTCCGCTCAGGTGAGATTGAAAAGAAAACGTTTCATCGAATCGTTGACAAGTTCGATAAGGACTGGGACCGCCTTCTCGTGCTCGATTTCCATAACGATCTTCTTATCATAATTAAGACTCTAATAGAAAACCACCCCCTTAAGGCTGCCGATGCTATCCACCTGTCCTCAGCTTTGTGGTTAAAACTTTCCTCTAAGGTGGATGTAACCTTTGTTGCCTCCGACTCGAACCTGCTCAAAGCTGCTGGGGTTGAAAAACTTCAGGTAATGAATCCACTGGATGAGGCAAAATAGATGCGGGATGCGCTTGGGTAATCTGCCGCAGGCAGGTGCTACGAGCTCTTCTTCAAAGGTAAGGGGATTACACGAAAATGCGGTTGAAACGTTCATCAGTAATATTTTATGGACTCAGTGCTTTTGCTGTCGCCCTCTCAATCATCTCCTTTCTCAAGGCCCTTTCTTGTATCAATCAGCCCTTCCCGGGCTTTCTTGTCTATAAGGTTCCTCACGTAGGGTCCATGAGTTCACCAGACTGGCCAGGTATCAAAGCAGGCCTTAAACTTATGGATAAGATTGTCACAGCAGACGGTCAACCCATAAGAAAAAGCAAAGATTTAATGGCCATTATCAGCAAAACGCCTCCCGGGACGTTGGTTCACTATACCGTCGAATCGGAAGGGCAAACCAATAAGATGGCTATCCCTTCAAGTATTTTCAGCCCTTATGATTTTTTCATGGTCTTTTTTATGCCATTTCTGGGAGGATTTGCTCTTTTCATTCTGGGGTTTATTGTCTATGTAATCAAGCCCGATGTTCACACGAGTTGGGTCTTCTTCTTTTTTTGCCTGATCATGGGCATTTATATGGTTACGGGATTTGAGATTCAGTCAACCTATTTTCTGGTCCCCATTCATTACTTTGCTGTTCCTCTTGGGGGAGCACTTTTTTTAAACATAGGTCTGATCTTCCCCGAAAAAAAGAGGGCGTTGGTGATCCATCCTTTTTTGGAATACTTGATTTACTTACCTGCTTTCATTTTAGCTCTGGCGTTTGAATTTTCTGTTTTTAGCTCCCAGATGGTTTCAGCTTCTACTAATCCTTTTTTTATGTCACTCCATATCAAAGATATTACTTCCTATATTCGTATATTCAATTTATTCTGCGTAACTGGTGTAATTATTCTGGTGCTCCATTCGATGGCTAAAGCCTCTTCTGCCATCGTCAGGCAGCGGGGCAAAATGATTATATTGGGCGCCACGATAGGTTGGCTCCTCCCTGCAATGCTCATGCTATCAGCCCATTTTATGAAACTCGACTTTCCCTGGAACTTTTTGCCTCTCTTGGGAATTTTCTTTCCAATCTCCATCGGCTACTCTATCGTTAGACACAATCTTTTTGATGCCGAGACAATTATCAAGAGGGCGGTGGGTTATGTCATCGTTACCTCTGTGGTCGCGGGCGCTTATATCGTTTTAAGCATTTCAATTAACTTTTTTCTGGGGAAATACGAGATTTCACAATCCAGGGTTTTCCCGATTGTGTTTACACTAATTATCATTCTGATATTTAACCCCTTGCGGAATCGGATTCAGTCTCTCGTGGACCGCATTTTCTTCAGAAAAGAGTATGACTATGGGAAAATTATCGACAAAATCAGCAATGCGATCACCTCCTTGTTGGACCTGGGACAGATTCTCAGACAACTCATCAACACCTTCATGAAAGATATGTTCATCAATACAAGTTCGGTCATGCTCTTAAACCCTGCGACAAACGAATACCAGGTTTATATGGCTGATGGGGAGAAAAAAAGAGAAGTCGAACACCTAACCTTCAAAAGGAATCAACCTGTCGTCATCATTATCGAAAATGAGAAAAAAGAACTGACCAAATATGATGTCCTTGAGGACCCTAAATATCGTGAGGTATCGCCAAGCTGTGCCAAAGATTTTGAAACCCTGAATGCAAGCCTGATGGTCCCGCTCATTTTTCAGGATAAGGTGATCGGACTCCTTAACCTGGGGGAGAAGAAATCAGGAAAATTCTATAACCGGGAGGATATCGATCTTCTCCGTACCCTGGCCAATCAGGGAGCCGTGGCTATCGAAAATGCGAGGCTTGTGGATCAAATGAAAGCAGAGGAAACCGTGAGGGCTAACCTCGCTCGCTATCTGTCACCCCAAATTGTGGACCAGGTAATTCAAAAAAATGTTCAAGTCAACTTGGGCGGGGATAGAAAGGTAGTGACCGTCATCTTCAGCGATATTAGAAATTTTACGCGAATTTCAGAGACCCTTCCCTCGGACCAATTAGTTTCGTTACTCAACGAATATTTCACCGAGATGGCTAAGATTATCTTCGAACACCAGGGTTCTCTCGACAAATATATCGGCGATGCGATTGTGGCAGTGTTCGGCAGCCTCATCCCATTAGAGAATTCTGCAGGAACGGCCGTCCAGACTGCTATTCAAATGATGAAGCGCATGGCCTCGTTAAAAGAAAAGTGGAAGAATCAATTGGGAGTGGAAATGGACATGGGAATCGGGATTAATACGGGGGAAGTCTTTTTGGGGAATATTGGTTCGCCGGAGAGAATGGAATTTACAGTGATAGGGGATACAGTGAATATCGCCTCAAGGTTTTCGGGAGCAGCTCGAGAGGGACAAATCCTTGTCACAAAAGATACGTTGCTTCACTTAAGCCAAAATATTAAATACGCCGAACTCGAACCTATTGAGGTGAAGGGAAAAACAGGGAGATTAGATGTTTTTGAAATAACCTATCTTAAAAGTTGAGGACAATGACAAAGGAATTTAATAAGGAACCATTAAATATTCTCCTCATTTATCCCCGCTACCCTGATACCTTTTGGAGTTTCAGGCATGCCCTCAAGTTCATCTCCAAGAAGAGTTTTATTCCTCCGTTGGGGCTTTTGACAGTCGCTTCACTGTTGCCCTCAAACTGGAATCAGAGACTCGTCGACCTGAATGTGGATGTGCTCCTCGATGAGGATATTCTATGGGCTGATTATGTTTTGATCAGCGCTATGGAGATACAAAAAAAATCGGTCAGAGAAATAGTCAGTAAGGCAAAAGATTTCGGCAAAAGGATTGTCGCTGGAGGGCCCCTCTTCTCCCTCTCTCCGGATAGGTTTGAAGAGATTGACCACTTGATTCTCCAGGAGGCAGAAACAAACCTCCCTTCCTTTATTAAAGACTTGAAAAAAGGGGAGGCAAAACACCTTTATGCTAATTCGGAATGGCCTGATTTAACACTTTCTCCCCTCCCTAAATGGGACCTAATCGATTTTTCAAATTACGCCGTCATGAGTGTACAGTATTGCAGGGGGTGTCCTTTTGATTGTGAATTCTGCGATGTTGCTCTTCTCAATGGGAAAGAAGCTCGAATAAAAACTGAAATTCAGATATTGGAGGAACTTGACACCCTTTACATGAAGGGGTGGAGGGGGATCGTATTTTTCGCCGATGATAACTTTATTTTGAAGCCTCGCAAATTAAAAGGAGAACTTCTACCGGCTCTTACAAAATGGATGGAAGAAAGGCGGTATCCTTTTTCTTTCCTCACACAGGCCTCCATCAATTTAGGTGAGGACGAAGACTTAATGAAACTCATGGTAGCCGCTGGCTTCAATTCGGTATTTGTCGGAATTGAGACTGTTGAAGAGAAGAGCCTCGTTGAATGTCGGAAGGTTATGAATAGCCAGAGGGACATGATGGCTGCAGTGAAGAAGATGCAAAATCTTGGTCTTCAGGTCTTAGGCGGGTTCATCGTTGGTTTTGATAATGACCCTCCGAGCATCTTTGAAGATCAGGTAAACTTCATACAGCAAAGCGGTATCGTTACCGCTATGGTTGGGCTCTTGAATGCCCCACCGGGTACGAAACTATACAAGCGGCTCCAAAGAGAAGGTAGGCTTTTAGGCGAACCAACCGGAGATAATACGGATGCTTCCATAAACTTCATCCCCAAGTTGGATTATCACCAGCTTGTCCAAGGATACAAATACATCCTCTCATCCATTTATTCACCTCGCCATTTTTATCACCGGATAGCCGTATTCTTGGCCAATTACACCCCTCCTAAGAAAGGGAGAGAGACATTCAAGCTATGCTATGTTAAGGCCTTCTTCCAATCTATCTGGACCCTTGGGATTATTGGGAAAGGGCGCTTTTATTACTGGAAGACGCTTTTATGGACTGCCTGTCGATATCCTGCACACGTCCCTTTATGTGTTCGACTTTCAATTTATGGTCATCATTTTCAAAAGATCTATGAAAATAGTGGCAGCCAGGGGCGCGGAGCAGCTAAATAATATGAAATTTGATAACTATCTAACTATTTAAATACATTTGCTTAAATCGATTGAAACGTTTTGTATGATTTACACCTGAAAATATGACACACGTTTATGACGTGTACATATATTAGGTGTCAGGTCTACACTATTGACAGTTAGAAAGTGGGGCAGGTCTGTCATACCTGGGAGTAGCATTCTCGAGGGATTGCCACGCGCCTTTCAGGTGCTCGGAATGATATAGTGAGGAAAATGTTCGACGCTGAAAAAAATGCACGGTTGGACTCCCGTCTGCAAAGTCTGGGAATGGCAGGGGCGATGCTCCACATCGGCGCTCATCCGGACGATGAGGACATCGGTCTCCTATCATACCTGTCCGGTAAATATAAGGTCCGAACCGTCTACTGGTCTGCAACGCGAGGCGAAGGGGGGCAGAACAGGATTGGACCCTACCGGGACGAAGCATTGGGCATTTATCGCACCTGGGAAAGCCTGGCCGCTCGACAAATCGATGGAGGGGAATCCCTGTTCGGCCCTTTCTTCGATTTTGGCTACAGCAAGAATGCAGAGGATGCCTTCGCAAAATGGGATCGGAAAACATTAGTACGGGAGGTCGTCCGTGCCATCCGATTTGTCCAGCCTCATATCATCGTTGCCCGGTATACGGGAACCCCGGGCGATTTCCACGGCCAACATCAGGCGGTCGGGCAGGTCTGCTTCGAAGCATTCGAAGCTGCAGGCAATCCGGACCGGTTTCCAGAGTTAAAGGCACAGGGTCTTTCAGCATGGCAACCTCTAAAATTCTATCAATCCATAGACAATTCAGGAGGAGATTTAACTGCCGGGGGTGCGTTGAACCTTTATGGCCAGATAAATCCAGATTTGGAAAAAACCGGGATATTGCGAATTAATACCGGTGAATATGACCCTATTTCAAGAAGAACTTACCAGGAGCGGGCATGGATCGCATATAACAAGCACCAAACACAGGCGATGGGCTTTTCTCCGGCACCCGGAGATTTTTATTATTACTTCTCATTGATCAAAAGCCATGTTCCTGTACCGGAAAGGGAATCAGACTTTTTTGATGGACTGGATCCTTCATTGGCGGGCCTTGCCGACTACCCGGGAAACGGCTTTCCGTTTTTGAGGGGCCGCCTCGAAAGAATCAAGTCTATCTTGGCCGATGCACTCAATCAATATCGAGCAGACGACCCGATGGGGGCTTCCTCGTCCCTTCTGGACGCCTTGTCCATGTTTCGGAAAACATACGAAAACACGGCAAAAGAAGCTGTCTATAGCGAAAACGCAAAGTCTATTCGCTCTTATCTCCTCCGGAAAATGGCAGATTTGCAAGAAGTCCTTTCAGAATGTCTGGGACTGAGGCTCGAATGTCTCAGCGAATGGGCAAGGGTGATTCCATGCCATCGATTTCGTGTTTCTGTCTCCCTATGGAATCAGAGGAAAATCCCGATTGAACAGGCAACATTCACGGCCCTTTTACCCGAAGGGTGGGAGGCCAATTGCCTGAATGCCGTCGAAACAATGAAGAATCCATTTCCTTCTGGATCGCTCAGAACCCATTTCGAGATCATTGTTCCGGAAATGGCTGCCTTGGCGTCTCCGTATTGGCTGGTCAAGTCAAGGGAGAATTATACCTATCATTGGCCTGAAGGTGTATCCGTCGGCCATCCTTTCGGCCTCCCGGCTATACGTTTCAACTGCGAAGTCCATACAGGAGGCCATACTCTTAAACTTGAAAAAGCGGCCGCTTGCCGTGAGGCTTTCCCCGGCGGGTACAGGGAACTTCCTCTATCTGTCGTGCCGCCCATTTCCCTCTACCTCAATAAGGAAAAGGAATTCTTGCAAACCAAAGATGAAGAGCAGCACGTAAAACTGCAAGTGTCTGTATATAACAACAGTGATCAACCGGTTGAAGGGGGCCTGGAGATTGTCGTCCCTCAAGGATGGAAGGTTTCTCCGCACAAAATCGATATCTTTCTGGAAAAATCAAGAGAAACGAAAATCGTTCAACATACGGTTGCCGTTCCTTCAGGGACTTTGCCTGGCCGATATTCTATTCAATATAAAATTCGTATGGGAGGGCGGGACTATGAGACCATTGTCACGCCTGTGCGAATGGGTGCCCCGGGTCTTTCGGTGATCGTCGATGAGTCGAATTGCGTTAAAGAAGAATTTATTCTTACCGCTTCGCAAGTGACCATCCACCTTATTGACGTCTGTTTCTCCCGAAAGCTGCGTTATGCCTATGTTTGGGGCGCCCGGGAGGAGTTGCTCGAAGCCCTGAAACCTTTCAACATCCATTTCCATAACATCGGGGATGCGGAAATGGGTCATCTTGACCTCAACCGCTTCGATGCTGTGGTGATCGGACCGAATGCCTACCTAATCCGCGAGGAGTTAAGGAAGAACTCCTCACGGTTTTTAGAATACGTGAAACAGGGTGGAACACTGATTGTCCAGTATCAAGGGTATCGGTACCAGACACCGGGTTTTGCCCCCTACCCTTTTCAATACAACCAGCCGCACGACCGAGTGACCCATGAAGATGCTCCTGTAAAAATTCTTGATCCGAATCATTCTCTTTTTCACATGCCCAACCCCATCACAGGTGAGGATTTTGAAGGCTGGGTGCGCGATCGAGGGCTTTACTTTTTCAGTCAATGGGACAAGCGGTACCACACACTCCTTTCTTGTTCCGATCCCAAGGAAGATCCCTTGGAAGGAGGTTTGGTTGAATGCCAATATGGCCGGGGAACCTTTCTCTATATCGGGTATTCTTTTTTCCGGCAACTCCCTGCCGGTGTTCCAGGAGCATTTCGCCTTTTTGCAAACATCTTAGCTTTGCCCGAAGCCCGGATTCAGGAGAGGATTGAATTTATCAGAAAGGTCAATTTGTTTTCTCAATTAACGGAACAGCAAATGGATGCGATCGCCCGGATCATCTCGGAGCGGTGGGTTGAGGATGGAACGCCGATCTGCCAACAGGGGGAATTCGGGGACGAGTTATATATTGTTTACCAGGGGAGAGTGGAGGTCATTCGTAAAACAAAAAACTCGGAAGAGACCCTCTTCCTGGCCCAGGAAGGAGATTGTCTTGGAGAAATGGCTGTCCTGGGAAATATCCCTCGGACAGCCTCCCTGCGTGCTCGGGGGGATGCCCATCTCCTCGTTATCGAGGGAAGTCATTTTCATTCCCTGCTTCACCAACATCCTGACATGTCTATCCACATGATCAAGCTTCTGGTGAACAGGTTGGCTCCTCAGGATGGATGAGAAATTCATGCGGATCGCCATGATATGCCATTCCAGTTTTGGAGGAAGCACTCGTATTGCAACAGAGCTCTCGTTTGAGCTGGCCCGCCGTGGCCATAAAGTTCATCTCTTCAGCCGCACCGCACCTCCGGGTTTTCGGGATGCGGGCAACGGAGTTACGTTGCATCGAATCATCGCAGATCAGGATGACCAGACTCATCCTGCCTCGCTCTACACGTACTGGCCGAAGCACGAATATCAGAAGTTCGTGTCTCATCTTCTCCAATCAATCGCTGAAGAGGACTTCGACATCCTCCATTTCCACTATGCAATCCCCTTTGCCTTTATAGTACAAGATGTAAAACGCCATCTGGGAAAGAGATCACCACCGGTAATAGGAACGCTCCATGGCACGGATACGACCATCCATGGGCGAGATCCGGTAAAGGGACCTTCCCTGGCGAGGGCGCTTTTCGCCACGGATGGACTGACTTCCGTTTCTTTCCACCATGCCCATCTATCGGCGGGGGTGTTCGGTCTCCCCTCATGCCCCGAGGTAATTCCCAATTTCGTCGATCTCTCCGTTTTCCATCCTCCCGTAAAAGTTGATGAAGAAAAACGAAAAATAAGGATTACCCATGTCTCCAACTTCAGGCCGATCAAAGACCTTCAATGCGTCGCCCGGATTTTTCTTGGAATTCACACGAGAATGGACTCAGAATTATGGCTGATCGGAGACGGAGAGGAAATGGAAAAAATCCAATCCTTTTTTAAACAGGAAGGAATTGAGGAGGACGTCTGTTTCTGGGGCCTGCGACCTAATGTGGCCCCCCTCATCGCCCAATCAGATCTCTTGCTCATGCCAAGTTTGTATGAGAGCTTCTGTCTGGCTGCCTTGGAAGGAATGGCATGCGGGGTTCCAGTGATTGCTTCAAATGCGGGAGGGCTGCCTGAAGTCGTTATTCACGGAAAAACGGGATTCCTCGTTGCTGTGGGCGACTATTCTACAGCAGTTGACCTTGTAGTCAATCTTCTGTCGGATCAAGAAAAGTACAGGGCAATGAAGGAGGCAGCAGCCCTTCATGCCCTGAAGTTCGATCAAAAAAAGATCGTCTCTCTCTACGAAGATTACTACAAACGTGTGGAGAGTCAGTTAGGAGAACCTCAATGAAGTTTTATAGCCCGGAAGCATTCTTCGATTTGACCGACCATGCGGCGGCCGGCCTCTTCAAAGATATCACTTATGTTTGGGACGCGATAGCCGCTCTGCCTGCGTTTATCGAAAAAATCCTTAGGCCGGAAATTCTCGGCGAGATTGAGGAAGGGGCCTGGTTAGAACCTAAAAGGGTCCAGGTTGGAAAGGGGAGTCGTATCGAACGGGGAGCAATCGTCCGGGGTCCCACCATTATCGGAGAGAATACCGTTGTCCGAACTGGCGCTTATGTGCGAGGCCATGTCATGGTGGGGAACGAATGTATGATCGGACACGGCACCGAGACTCGCCAGATTCTGGTTTTGAATGGAACCAACATCCCGCACCTCAATTGTTTTTTCACATCCCTGTTAGGAAATAAAGTTCAAATTGGCGGAGATACCCACACCGCCAATCGACGTTTAAGCGGGAAAGAGGTGGCGATCCGTGTGAACTCAGAGGGAGTGACGCAGTCGATTCCCACCGGACAAGTCCTCTTCGGTGCGGTCATCGGAGACGATTCCATCGTGAGCGGAGGGTGCCTTTTGCAGGCAGGGACGGTGATCGGGCGCCGGAGTCTGATTTTCCCGCAGTGCTCTATTTCGGGCTACTTCCCCAACGATTCTGTCGTTAAACCGATCTCTTCCACTTACGAAGTGGTTCTCAAGGAAAGAAAATAGCATGTAATACGGGGGGCCATTTCCTTGACAAGGAAAGACGAAACAGGATATTTAAGTCCTATCAGGGAAATGGGATGATCGGCGATCTGAAAGCTTACCTTGAATATCTTAAGGGGATGGGGATTGACTCCCTTCCCTCTTCCGAAATCGGACACGTTGCGCCCCCTCCTTCCCGGATTCTAACGTTGGCCGAGGTGCGAGAAGAGCTGGGGGATTGCAAGAGGTGCAAGCTTCACCGAACACGGCGGACGATTGTTTTCGGAGAAGGGAATGAAAAGGCGACCCTGATGTTTATCGGAGAGGGCCCGGGGTACGATGAAGATGTCCAGGGAAGGCCTTTCGTCGGGAGAGCCGGTCAACTTCTCACAAAGATTATTGAATCAATTCATCTTTCCAGAGAGGAGGTTTACATCGCCAACATCATCAAATGTCGCCCCCCTCAAAATCGAAATCCGGAGCCGGATGAGATCCGGAGCTGTAATCCTTTTTTGACGAAACAGATTAATGCGATCCGGCCAAAAATCATCTGTGCCTTAGGGACTTTCTCTGCGCAGACACTTCTCAAAACCGATACCAAGATTAGCGCCCTTCGCGGGAAGTTTTATGATCTTGAAGGAATCAAAGTGATTCCCACCTACCATCCTGCCTTTCTGTTGCGAAATCCTGAACGTAAGAGAGAGGTCTGGGAGGATATGAAAAAAATCGATGAATTTTTAAACAATTCTATTTAATCTGCATGGGAAAGCTCAATTCATACCCTTTTTCATTGAGCACATCGACTACGACCGAAGCCATATCTCTCATTAAAAGTTCCCAGACAGAAATCTTCTTTTTGGGATAGAGGACATTGGGTTTCCCTTCGATTCCCACCATCTCGGCCGTGATATCAATCGTATCCTGAAGATTTCCCATTTTATCCACCAACCCGAAGTTTTTAGCCTGTTCTCCTGTTAAGATTCTTCCATCGGCGATCTGAACGACTTTCGCATATTCCAATTTTCTTCCCTCCGCTACAGCCTGGATGAATTGCTGGTGAACATTATCAAGCACTTCTTGCATGATTCTTTTTTCTTCAGGGGTCATCTCACGCAGAGGGGAGCCGATATCCTTATGCTCACCGCTTTTAAGCACCACACCCTTGACTCCAATTTTTTTAAGGAGTTCTTCGAAGTTGGAAAACTGCATCAAAACCCCGATGGACCCCGTAATCGTTCCGGGATTCGCGACAATGAGATCAGAGGCGCAGGCAATATAATAGCCTCCGGAGGCGGCCACCGAACCCATGGAGGTAACGACTTTTTTCTTTGACTTTATTTTCAAGATCTCGCGATGAATTTCCTGGGATGGCCCAACGCCTCCTCCTGGCGAATCAATCCTCAGGATGATCGCCTTGACCCCTTCATCCTCCAGATGGAACTGGAGTTCATCAATAATCCCGGAGGATTGGGCAATCACCCCCTTGATCTCGACGACGGCGATCTTATCTCCAAAAGCAAACCTCCCGGGTCTTGTTCCGGAATAACGCCCGATAAAGAAGAGGAGGGCAAAAAAGAAAACGAGAAGCCCCGCAATCACACCCAACCCGATTAAGATTCGTTTTTGTTTCATGGATCCCTCCCTGTTTTAAAGACGCTAAGCGCTTAGCGCTATGCGCATAGCGAGGATATTTCTATTACACGGGTGACACACGAATGGTTTCAAAAGGAGTCATTTGAAAGATGCGAATGCGTTTCATCTTCACCAGCTCCAGGATGGCCAGCAAGGTAACGACCACCACCCTTCGCGAGACCTGCTCAGGAAAAAGGCGATGAAAGGCCACGCTTCGGTTCTCTTTTTCAAGAAGGATTAGTATCTCTTCGATTTTTTCTTCAACACTAACAGGTTCCAAGAGGACTTCATGAACGCTTTCTGGTTTGACCCTTTTTAAAACTTCCCGGAACGCCTCGATGAGATCTAAAAGGTTCACTTCCAACTTTTCTTCTTCGGGGGCCTCTTCAGGTTCTGCTGGCATCAACCGGATGAAAACATCTCGATCCAATAAGGGTCTCTTTTCTAACTCCAGTGCCCCCTGTTTATATTTCTGGTACTCCAAAAGCCTTCGAATGAGTTCCGCCCTTGGGTCCTCTTCTTTTTCCTCTTCCCCTTCCGAAGATTTTGGGAGCAACATCCTCGATTTGATATGAAGGAGCGTGGAAGCCATTAGGAGATATTCCCCGGCGGTATCCAGGTTGAGGACTTTCATCAACTGGAGATATTCCAAATACTGTTCTGTGACGAGGGCAATGGGGATATTAAAGATGTCCAATTCGTTTTTCTGGATGAGATGAAGCAAGAGGTCAAGAGCCCCTTCAAATCCCTCCAGACGAAAGGTGTAATTTAACTTATCCTCCGGCTGCAAGTTATTTTCGTTCATCAATTCAACCCCTGGGTTCTCGTGATATATTCCATCTCATCCTGTCGTGTGATGACCTCTTCATTCAATCTGGCCTTCAGCAAACCGCTTAACGCCTTTTTAATAAAAGGCCCTGATTTGATCCCCATTTGGATTAAATCCGCCCCCCTCAAAAGGGGCTTTGTGTCTTTCAGCTGCGTAAAATACACGGAAATATAACGACGGGTCGCCATCTGTGTGGTCTTCGCCATCATGAAGAGTTTTGATTCGGTAGAAAGCGGATCGAGCACGTCATAGACCTCAGACCGTTTCGGGGTTCGGTCTGTATTGATCCAAGAAAAGATTTGAAGGAGGGCTTGGTCTCCCTGAAGTTTTCCCTCAATCACCCGTCTCTTTAGCTTATCGTTCATGGCCAGCCGCTGGCAAAGTTCTTCAATTTCTACTTCTTTTAATAAGTCGATGAGCCCATAAAAATAGATGAGCCAGCGTTCGTATCGTACTTCCAAAAAAAGGAGGTCAAACCAGGAGATGACATGGCGGATTTGTTCAAAGAGGCTTTCGGCCTGGTCATCCAGCCTCAGGTTGGGATGGAGGAGTTGGAGGAGATTGAAATCTCTCATCCGTTTAAGAGCTGGAAAAGGAGCTTCTTCCTGAAGAAGCAGGAGGAGCTCGGAGAGGATTCGCCCGCCGGAGAGACGTTCTAAAAACCCCACCTTCAGGGCATTCTTCATCAGATTCTGGGTATGTTTTCCGATCTGAAATCCGAAACGCTGTTCAAAACGGATTGCCCGAAACACCCGGGTGGGATCTTCCACAAAAGAGAGATTGTGTAGAACCCGAATCACCTTTTCCTTGATGTCCTTGACCCCTCCGAAAAAATCGATCAGCTCTCCGAAGGCTTTTGGGTTGAGTTGAATCGCCAAAGTATTTACGGTAAAGTCTCTCCGGTAAAGGTCCATTTTGATCGAAGCGCTCTCCACCGTGGGCAAGGCTGCCGGAGAATCGTAGACCTCCCAGCGGGCGGTGGCAACATCCACTTTTAAATGATCCGGAAAAAGGATGATGGCTGTCCCGAATTTTTTATGCGTTCGGATTCGGCAGGAGAACTTCTTTTCAAACTCCTCAGCAAAACGAATCCCATCTCCTTCGACCACGACATCCACATCTAAGTTTTCCACCTTCAAGAGAAGATCCCTGACAAATCCTCCGACGGCGTAGACGGAATATCCCAGCTCATCTCCTACCCTACCAAATTCGATCAACATGTTGTGAATTCTTTCAGGGAGACGCTCCTTCATGAACTTGGAGATGACCTTTTTGCGGACATAAAGGGGCTGGCTCTCGAAAACCGAAAGTCCTTTCTCCGATTTCATCATCTCCTCCTGGAGGGTTCGCATCACATCCCCCGCCGAGATGGCCCCGATCATTTGATCCTTTTCAATGACCGGGAGGAGGCTTTGATTCTGCCCGATGATGACTTCCTGAACTCGGGAAAAAGGCGTATCGGGAGAAACCACTGAGAACTCGGTGGTCATATATTCCCGCACCAGAGATGTTTTTAACCCATGATACATCGCCTTCTCCACCACTTGCTTGGAAATTAAACCGATTACTTTTCCGTCATGAAGGACGGGGAGGATGTTCAGGTTGTATCGGGCAAGTACTTCATCCGCCTCTTCCAGGGTGAGGTCCGGTCCGATACTTTTGACCGGGTAGACCATCGCATCTCTCGCCACTTTTTGGGGCTTGACAAACTCTTTCAAGGTTTTAACCAATCGATCATGTGCCTCTACGAGAGTGACTCCTTTAACCGTGGCAGAGGCGGCGGTGGGATGCCCTCCCCCACCAAATTCACCGGTAATCTCCGATACGTTCACTTCTTCAAGGCGGCTCCTTCCAATCAAATAGATTCGGTCTTCCATCCTCACCAGGACGAAGAGGACGTCCAGGTTTTCCATGTCTTTTAATTTATGGACCAGGACAGCGATATCGCCAATATAACGATCCACGGAAGCCTGAGCGATGACCACATCGATTTCATGGAAATGATACCGGGTGGCGGATTGGATCAGGTCATTCAATAAAAAGACTTGTTCTGCTGTGAGTTCTTTTGTGATCACATTCGAGAGGATGTTGAGGTTGGCCCCTTTCCGAAGCAAGTACCCCGCTGCCTTGAAATCTTCTTCCTTGGTTGAAGGAAAAGTCAGGTTTCCGGTATCTTCATAAATCCCCAACATCATAACGGTCGCTTCATCGGGTGTAATCTCTATCCCCTTCTTCTGAAGGATATCCAGCAGAAGAGTGACCGTGGCTCCAACCTCCGAAATGACTTCGATGGAACCATGGAGATCTTCCGGGGAGGGAGGGTGATGGTCGTAGATATGAATTTCCAGATCGGATTTGGATAAGACTTCGGAAAATTTACCGATGCGACTGATTTGGCGAGTGTCCACCAAAATGAGTCGTTCCACTTCTTTTAGATCAATATTTTTGATTCGCTCCACCTCAAAGGCATAGAGGGTGGAGCGAATGAAAAAATCACGAAGGCTTCGCTCCTGGGAACCCGGAAAGACCAAGGTCGCATTGGGGTAAAGTTTCTTCGCCGCCAGCATGGAGGCCAACGAGTCAAAATCCGCATTGATATGAGTGGTGATCACGTCCATAATACAAAATTATCAGTTGCCAATGGTCAATTGCCAATATTCAATGAGCAATGCAAAACGAGAGTATTTATGTTTTCTATTGATCATTGCTAATTGATTATTGAACATTTTTCATTGATTTTTAAAACTTAGCCTCTCGGGTGATGCTGCCGATGGATCTTCTTCAATCGCTCTCCGGTCACATGGGTATAGATCTGCGTGGTGGAGATGTCGACATGGCCAAGCATCACCTGGACCGAACGAAGATCGGCCCCCCTCTCCAGCAGATGGCTGGCAAAAGAATGACGCAGAAGGTGGGGAGTGATCCGTTTCCGAAGACCTGCCTTCCGGGCATAATTTTTGAGGCTCTTCCAGAACCTTTGCCGGCTCATCGCTTTTCCTGAGCGGTTGATAAAAAGATACGGACTGTCCTTTCCTTTCGCCAGGACTCCCCGGCTTTCCTTTAAGTAGAGCGTGACCCGCTTCATTGCTTCACTTCCAAGCGGGACGATCCTTTCTTTTGAACCCTTTCCATAGATTAGGACATATCCTCCTTCCAGGTTGACCTGATGGGCTGGAAGCTGAGTGAGTTCGGATACCCTCATCCCTGTAGCATAGAGCATTTCCAACATTGCCCGATCCCTCTTGCCCAGGGGGGTCCGAAGATCAGGCCCCTCCAATAGTTGCTCAATTTCATTCAGGGTCAATATTTCCGGAAGGTTTTTTTCAACCTTAGGGGATTCCAAATTTTCAACAGGATTTGCCTCCAGAATTCCCTCCTGAATCAAAAATCTGAAAAAGGTACGAATGACAACTAAATTTCTCACGATGGTCCGGGGGGAAAGACTCCTTTTCCTCAGTGAAAGGAGAAATCCTCTGACATGGAACTTGCCAATCTCCCCGATTTCTCCAACCCCCTTCTGCTTCAGATAATTTAAAAATCGACTCAACCCATGACCGTAGGCCTCAATCGTATTTTTGGAGAGTCCTTTTTCAACGATGAGGTAATGAAGAAACTGATCCTGCCATTGATCCATCGGAGCTTCCTAAAATGAACCAAGTAAAGAACCCCGCCTACAAGGC
>DCUS01000212.1:0-10667 GCA_002327885.1 Syntrophaceae bacterium UBA2208 | reverse complement strand
AGATGCGATTTTAATAAAAAGCAGAGGCGATGATTCCCTCTGCTTGGATAAAATTCCGTGCTTAAATGGGCCTGAATTAAACGGGTGAGAGACATTCCACTCTGGACTTTTTTTTAATTTTTGGAAATCCTTGCTCGCTTCGAGTTTCGCGTTAAGAATTTAGGATTTTTCCCTTTCAGCTTCCCGTATGCCCGAATCCTCCCCCCTGTCTCTGGGTTGATGGAAGATCATCGACTTCCTCCAGAGTGGCCTGGTAAACCTGGGAGATCACGATTTGAGCTATTCTTGTTCCGTGACGGATGGTAAAGGGCTCCTTCCCGAAATTGATCAAAAGGACACCGATCTCCCCGCGATAATCGGAGTCAATGGTCCCCGGCCCATTTACCACACCAATACCTTTTTGAATGGCTAACCCACTGCGAGGCCTGACCTGACCTTCAAAACCCGGGGGGATGGCCATAGCCACTCCCGTAGGGATGAGTCTCCTCTCTCCCGGCTCTAAGGTCACTTCGTCCTCGAGAGAGGCAAAAAGGTCCATTCCCGATGCGCCTTCTGTCATATATTGAGGCATGGACACCGGAAGACTTTTCCTAAAACGTTTGACGAAAATTTTCATTTTCGCCCCTCCTGCCTTCGGGTCAGGAATGATTCATTCTTTCCTGAACAACCCGATCTTTTCGAAATCACTCCCATCCATCGGCCCCAACACCGTCAAGCAGAAGAGGCGTTCGTCAAAAATATCCGTGGCTAATTGTTGAACGGTCTCTTCTCTGACCTCATCGATTCCTTTGAGGATCATTCCCACAGGAAGGTAGGACTGGAAATAGATTTCATTCTTCGCCAGGCGGGTCATCAGGTTGTCAGAGCTCTCCAGGCTGAGGAGCAGATTTCCCTTCAACTGTTCTTTTGCCGTCTCTAATTCCCCGTTCTTCAGAGGCTCTCTTTTGAGTCGATTGAATTCTCTGAGAATGAGTTCGATGACCTCCTGAAAGGAATCTTGGTTGGTCCCGGCATAGACGACCATCAAACCCGCATCGATATAGGTTGGAAGATAAGAATAAACGGAATAAGCCAACCCGCGATTCTCACGGATCTCCTGGAAAAGCCTTGAACTCATTCCTCCCCCCAGAATGGTGTTCAAGACATAGGAGGCGAACCTCAGGGAATGATTGTACTGGAGTCCTTGGGTGCCAAGGCAAAAATGCATCTGCTCTAAATTTCGCTTCCAGATATTGGTCGTGGAGATCGGGTTGGGTTTTACCCTGGCCCGTGCCTTATCCAATTTGGAAATCTGACCAAATGCCTTCTGGATCAGGTCAACCACCTCTGGATGTTTTAAATTTCCAGCGGCACAGATGATGATTCGATCGGGAGGGTAATTTTCCCTAAAAAATTGGAAAAGCTGATTTCGATCAAAGGACTGTACCCGCTCTGAAGTTCCATAAATTGGAAACCCCAGCGGGTGCTCCCCCCAGCACACCCGGTTAAAAAGGTCGTGGATTAAATCATCAGGAGTATCCTCCACCATTTTGATCTCCTGAAGGATCACCATTCTCTCCTTTTCCACATCCTTCAAATCCATGAGAGAGTGAAGAAAAATATCTGAAAGGAGATCGATGGCGAGAGGGAGATTCTTGTCAATCACCTTCGCATAGAAACAGGTGTATTCCCTTCCGGTAAAAGCATTCAGGGTCCCACCGACGGAGTCAATCTCTTTAGCGATGTCGAACGCCGTCCTGTTCTCCGTTCCTTTGAAGAGGAGGTGCTCGATGAAGTGGGAGATGCCATTCTCATGAGGATGCTCATCTCTCGACCCGGTCATCACCCACACTCCGATGGAGACGGATCGGAGATAGGGAATTTCCTCCGTGATCACCCGGATTCCATTCCCAAGAACGGTTTTCTGGTATCCGTATCCGATCTCGGCCCATGATTGATCCAGAGAGTCCTTGATATTCTTAATCTCGGCTTCGGCGGTCTTCGCGATCTTGCTCACTCTCTTCAATGTCTATTCTTTTCCTTCCGTATTTTGCTTCATTTCCCTCAAGGCGGCCTTACGGCTCAACCGGATGCGGCCCTGCGGATCGATATCGATCACTTTGACCAACACCTCATCCCCTTCTTTCAGGACATCCGTGACCTCCTTGACATGACCCTCCGCCAATTGGGAGATATGGACGAGTCCATCCGTCCCTGCAAAAAGTTCCACAATGGCACCAAAACCTAAAACCCGTACAACTTTGCCGGTATAAAGAGCCCCGACTTCAACTTCCTGGGTGAGTCTCTTGATCATATAAATGGCTTTCTCAATGGCCTCATAATTCGGGGAAGCCAGCTTTACCACGCCCGAATCATCCACATCGACCTTCACACCGGTCTGGTCGATAATGGCTCGAATATTCTTCCCTCCTGGGCCGATGACATCCCGTATTTTTTCCTGTTTCACCTGGAGGCTTATAATGCGAGGAGCGTGCCTTGAGAGGTCTTTCCGGGGTTCGGAAATCGTCTCTTTCATCTTACTCAAGATATAAAACCTTCCCTGCTGGGCCTGATCAAGAACTCTGCTCATGATCTCTTTGGAAATGCCCCGAACTTTGATATCCATCTGGATGGCCGTCACCCCTTCCGCCGTCCCGGCAACCTTGAAATCCATATCCCCGAAATGGTCTTCATCCCCCAGGATATCCGAGAGGACAGCCATTTCTCCGTCTTCTAAAATTAAACCCATGGCAATACCGGCTACCGGAGCCTTTATGGGAACGCCTGCGTCCATCAGGGAGAGGGTGGAACCACAGACCGTGGCCATGGAAGAGGATCCATTCGATTCCAGAACTTCGGATACAATTCGGATGGTATAAGGGAATTTTTCGCTGGAAGGGAGGACAGGCAGGATCGCCCTCTCGGCCAATGCCCCGTGTCCGATTTCTCTGCGGCTCGGCGACCTCAAGGGAGAAACCTCTCCGGTGCAAAAAGGAGGGAAATTATAGTGGAGCATGAAAGATTTATAGGTTTCCCCTGACAGGGAATTGATCTTCTGCTCATCTTCAGAAGTTCCAAACGTGACGACAGCAAGAACCTGGGTTTCACCGCGCGTGAAAAGGGCGGACCCATGGGTTCGGGGAAGGATGCCCACTTCACAGGAGATGGGTCGAATTTCTGAAAGATCTCTTCCATCGATTCTTTTTTTCTTTTGTATAATCAATTTTCTGACCTGTTTACGATAGATCTCCTCAAAGGCGATCTTGACCATCTTCTGGGAGATTTCATCTTCAGCCCCAATTTCTTGAGAGGCACTCTGAAAAATCTCATCCAGGCGCTCCCTTCTCTTGGCCTTCTCGGTGATATGAAAAACCTCGCGGATTTTTTCTTGAGCGATGGCGTTGATCTTTTCGTAAATGGGTTCCCCAGGTTTTTGGAGTTCGAACTCCCTGGGAGTCACTCCAAAAGTCGACTTCATCTGTTTTTGAAGATCGATCACGGGTTTTAAGGATCGATGACCAAATAAAACAGCTTCCAGGATCTCCTCTTCCCTGACCTCCTTGGCACTTCCCTCAACCATGATGATGGCGTCCTCACTCCCTGCCACAAAGATATCAATATCACTCATCTCCAATTCTTCATGGGTGGGGTTAAGGACGAACTCTCCATCGATGCGCCCTACTTTCGCTCCTGCAATGGGCCCTTCGAAGGGGATATCGGAGAGAGACAGAGCACTGGAGGCCCCAATCATCCCTAAGATAGAGGGATCATTATCCTGGTCGGCTGAAAGAACGGTGGCGATGATCTGGATTTCATTCTGAAATCCCTTCGGGAAAAGGGGTCTTAAAGGCCGATCAATGAAACGGGAGATCAAGGTTTCCCGATCACTGGGTCTCCCTTCTCTCTTAAAAAACCCTCCCGGGATCCTTCCCGCCGCATAAGTCATTTCTAAATAATTAACCGTGAGGGGAATGAAATCGAGACCTTCCCGTTTCTTTTCGGAGGTCACTGCCGTGACCAGGACGACAGTTTCTCCATACTGAACCATGACGGCTCCGTTGGCTTGTTTTGCCACCTTCCCTGTCTCGATGGAAAATGGCCTTCCTCCCAGATCAATCTGCAACTTATGATTCATAAAATTCTCTTCACTCCTTTTCGTTTAGATAAGACAGCTTATTTTTATTTTCGCAAACCTAACTTTTCAATGATCATTCGGTACCGCTCTACCTTCTTTTCTTTAAGGTAGTTGAGGAGTCTTCGCCGTTGACCAACCATTTTAAGAAGGCCCCTGCGAGAGTGATGGTCTCGTTTATGGGCTTTAAAATGGTCTGTCAAATACCGAATTCTTTCGCTGAGAAGAGCAATTTGAACTTCCGGGGATCCCGTATCCCCGTCATGGTTTTTAAACTTTTCGATGATATCTTTTTTCTTCTCCTGAACAAGTGTCATGAAATCCTCCTTTTCAGTTAACAGAATCTCCTCCCGCCCCCGGACTTTCTCCTCTTCGGGGAGAGGGAGGGGGCGAGGGGAAAAATAGTCTAAGCGGACGAAGGGCTACTTCTTCTGGATGAGCCCAGGAGATATCCGCCCTCTTCAGTTCTGATTTTAAAATGGCCACCAGTCCTTCCTCAGGGGATGACATTTTGAGCCATTCTCCTTTTTCGAAACCTGGAAGGGTCTGCGGCGAAAGATCCCGGACCATCATCTCTTTTCCGCAACGGACCTTTCTGATCAATTGTTCGTCCCCGATCAGCTCCGGGAAACCGGGCAACGCCTCTTCCAAAGAGATCAACCAGGGGTAAAGGTGATCGGGTTGGGAGAGATCCTTTAACCTTTCCCAGGAAATCGTTTGCTTAATCGTGAAAGGACCGCTCCGAATTCTTCTTAGAAGACGGAGGTGAGCTCCACACCCTATTTCCCTCCCGATATCTCTTCCCAGGGAACGGATGTAAGTTCCCTTTGAGCAGGAAACTTGAAAATAAACAAGAGGGAGATGGATCTCCTTCGTTCGAATATTATAAATTTCCACCTCTCTCCCTTTACGTTTGATCTCCAATCCCTTTCTGGCCAATCGGTAAAGGGGCTTCCCTTGTATTTTGACAGCTGAGAACATGGGAGGGATTTGATCAATCTTCCCTAAAAAGGTATGAATGAGTGCTTGAATGTTTTCAGGCTGAACTCCTTCCCATGGCTTTTTCGTGATGATTTTTCCTGTCCAATCGTCGGTGGTCGTCTCCTCCCCTAATTTGAGGACCGCTTCATATTCTTTAGGCCCTTCTTCGAGAAAGGGGACTAATTTTGTCCCCTCGTTGATCACAATAGGCAAAACACCTGTGGCAAAGGGATCCAGAGTTCCAATGTGCCCCGCCTTCTTCACTCCGAACCGACGCTTGATCCCCCTGACGACATCCAAGGAAGTCATCCCCTCAGGTTTATCAACAATGAGGAGACCGTCAATTCCCCTCTTCCTCCCCATTGGCCTCCCCTTTCGGATGAATACTTTGGATCAATTCTTCCATGTGAATGGCATACTCTATGGAAGGATCAAATTGGAATACGATGTCAGGAGTATATCTGAGTTGTATTCGCCTCCCCAGCTCCCTCCGGACATATCCCTTGGCGCTCTCCAGGCCCTTGATCGATCTTTCCCTCTCTTCGAGGGTGCCCGCCACACTGAAATAGATTTTTGCAAACCGGCAATCCTCGGAAACATTCACCCTGGTGATGGTGACAAAACCGATACGGGGATCTTTGATCGATCTCAAAAGCATTTGGGAGATTTCTTTTCGGATCAGATCCGCCACTTTTTCGGAACGTTTTCCTTCCATTCAGATCCTTAAGCATTTTATACCGTGAGAATTTCGATTTCCGTATGGACCATTTCCACCAGATTCATCTGTTCTATAAAATCCACCACCTTATCCAAACTCGAATTGATGTGTCTCCGGTCATTCCCAACCGTACAGAAGCCAATCTGTGCCCGCTGCCAAAGGTCATTATCTCCCACTTCAGAGATGGCCACATTAAACCGATGTCTGACCCGATCGATCAGTTTCCGAATTACATGCCGCTTTCCCTTCAAGGAATGATTTTCCGGAATCCGAAGGTCAAGGTGACAAATTCCAATGACCATCTCGCTCCCCTCTTAAAAAAACCGGCCCCTCTCGAGTTGAAACCTCACAGAATATCAGGCTAACCGAGGTTGAACGGCTTCCATCTCATAAGACTCGATGATATCTCCGAGCTTAATGTCGTTAAAATTTTCCATGCCGATGCCGCACTCAAGCCCCTGGTTGCAATCTTTCGCATCGTCTTTAAACCGCCTGAGTGAAGAAATCCGCCCGTCATAGACGACCACATTGTCGCGCAGTAACCGCGCATGGGACCCTCTTACCACTTTCCCATCCGTTACGACACTTCCCGCCACGGTTCCCACTTTCTTAACATTGAAAACCTGGATCACTTGGGCCCTTCCGAGAATATGTTCTTTATAAGTCGGCTCCAACAATCCTTCCAGGGCATTTTTAATATCCGTGATCGCATCATAGATCACGGAATAAGTCCGGATATCGACTTGCTCTTGCTCGGCCAAGGACTGAGCTTTCACTCCTGGCCTCACATTGAAGCCAATGATGATCGCATTAGACGCCGAGGCTAAATTAACATCGGTCTCCGTAATTCCACCGATCGCATCATGAAGAATATGGACTTTCACTTCTTCTGTGGAAAGTTTTTTCAACGCTTCTTTCACTGCCTCAATGGATCCCTGAACATCCGCCTTAATAATGACATTGAGCTCCTTGACCTCTCCCTTCTTGATTTTATCATAGAGCTCCTCTAAGGAAACTTTGCTCAGTTTTGAAAGTTCTTTTTCACGAATTTTTTCTTGCCGGTGGAGGCTGATCTGTTTCGCCATCCTCTCCTCAGAAACGACGATGAATATTTCTCCTGCCTCGGGAATATCGGTGAACCCCACCACCTCCACAGGGGTGGAGGGCCGGGCTTCTTTGATCTTCTGCCCTTTATCATTCAGCATCGCCCTGACCCGTCCATAGTGGGACCCTGCAAGGAAGGCATCTCCCGTTTTCAACGTTCCTTCTTGAATCAGAAGGGTGGCAACGGGACCCCTGCCTTTGTCCAATCTGGATTCGATAATGACCCCCCGGGCAGGTTTTTCCGGATTGGCCCTTAATTCCAAAACCTCTGCCTGGAGGAGGATTAAATCCAGCAACTCTTTAATTCCTGCTTTTTGCTTGGCGGACACTTCGGCAAAAAGAGTGTTTCCCCCCCATTGCTCAGGAAGGAGTCCGTATTCCGAAAGGTCCTTTTTTACCTTTTCCGGATTCGCGGTCGGTTTATCAATCTTATTTATGGCAACGATGATGGGAACCCTGGCCGCTCGGGCATGATCGATGGCCTCTTTTGTCTGCGGCATCATCCCATCATCGGCAGCGACCACCAAAACCACCACGTCCGTGACTTGAGCTCCTCTTGCTCTCATCGCGGTGAATGCTTCGTGACCGGGGGTGTCAATGAAAACCACATGTCCATTCTCCAACTCGACATCATAGGCTCCGATATGCTGGGTGATGCCTCCCGCTTCACCTCCCACCACATTTGTCTTTCTTATCGAATCCAACAGCATGGTCTTACCATGATCCACGTGGCCCATGATTGTGACGACGGGCGGTCTGGGTTTCAATTGTTCAGGAAGGTCTTCTTTTCTTTCGAGCAGATCTTGGCGTTCCAGAGAAACTTTTTCCACTTCGTAGCTAAACTCACTGGCCACCAGGGAAGCAACATCCGTATCAATGAGTTGGTTGATGTTGACCAGCACACCCATTTCCATCAACTTCTTAATCAATTCACCGCCTTTCACCCCCATCCTTTTCGCCAGATCTCCTACCGCGATCATTTCTTCGATTCGAATAATCCTCTTAATCGGTTTGGGGACAGTCACCTCAGTCTTCTTCGCTGCCTTTAAAACCACCTTCTTTTTCATGGGTCTGAAGGGTTTAAAGCTGACCTCAACCTCTTTCCCCTCCGCCTTCTCCCCTTCGACTTCATCCTCCCCCAACATTCTTTCCTCAATTCTCTTCCTCTTTTTGATAAAACCTTTTTTCTTTGCGTAGGGTCCTAATTTTTCTTTCTCAAGCAATTCTTCTTTTTCAAGAAGTTTTGTATCCACCTTTTTAAGAGGAGCTTCTTTGGGTTTGGGTTTGGTTTCTTCAGCTTCCTTCTTGACCTCTCCGCCTTCCCCCTTCTCTTTCAGGGCCACCTGAGATGGACCTGCCTCGATAGGTTGGGGTGGAAGGCTTTCTATTCCTTCAGCCTTGGCTTCACCGGGGAGTGGAAGTTCTGCAGGCGCTTCTTTCGTCTTCTTCCCTTTCGTTGGTTTTGATGGAAATCCCTCCTCCTTTTTCAATTCTTTTTTCTCGACGGCCTTCTTCGAGGGCTTTGCCCCGGGTTCGACTTTTCCCTCTTTCTCTTTAACCCTGGGGAGCTTTTCTTTAATCTCCTCAGGAATCGCCTTAGGAATCGCCTCCGCTTCGACAACGGGCGGGGGAGGGGTCTCCACTTTCACTTCCAGAGTTCTCGCTCTTCTCCGGATGACCGTGGGTTTAACCCGTTTCTCAACAATTTCTTTTTCGGAATCCCGTTCGATGATTTTTTCATCAGAAAGGGAGACCTTTTTCTCGGGTTCGGCAAGTTTCTTATCTTTTACCTTGACCCCCATCCGTTTCAATTTCATTAGCAGTTTATCATCCTCCATCCCCACTTCGCGTGCAAGATCGAGGACTTTACTTTTTGTCATTCCTTTTCTCCTCTATTCCCTTCCTCTCTCTTAAAAACCTCTTCCTTTTTTAAAGGAATTTGAAGCTCGGTGGTCTCCAAGAACCCAATCGCTTTATTCTTTTTCTTTGCACGTTGGATACACCCGAGATCCGGACAGAGATAAAACCCTCTTCCCTGATGAGGTCTCCTTGGATTCACTCTGCCCGCTCCTTGAGGACTCAGGGTGAACCAAATCATCTCCTCTCTCTCCCTTCTTTTACGACATCCGACACAGGTTCGAATGGGAGAAGTCCCTTTCTTGCTCACGGCCTCTTCCCTTCGGTATATTGTTTTGCGGACTGAATCAGTTTTTCTGCCTTTTTAATTCCAATCCCTTGAAGCTCCGAAAGTTTTTCCACATTCGTCTCCAAAATATCGCGAATGGTTCTTAATCCATTTTCTTCCAGTATTTGGGCAGTCTTCTCTCCGACCCCCTCCATCCGATTCACCGGGTCAAGGGTAGGATCCCCGATGGCTGGAGGCCTTTCTTCTTCAACCCCCTTGCCTTCTTCTTTTTGAGAAATCTGAATAGCTTCCGCAACGATCTCCATAGCCTTTTCCTTCTCAAGTTCTAAAACTCTTGCCAATTCTTCCGGGTCAACCTCCGCCACCTCCTTGATCGACCGGAACCCTTCATTATAGAGAATACGACTGGCGACATCTCCAATAGAAGGGAGTCCTTTAAATCTTTCCAAGATTTCACCTGAGATTTTTTCCATCCTGGATTCACTTTTAATATCGATTTTCCAGCCGGTCAACTTAGAAGCCAATCGCACATTTTGGCCTTTCTTTCCAATCGCCAGGGAAAGTTGATCATCTGCTACAACCACCTCCATATGACGATTCTCTTCGTCGATATAAACCCTCGAAATTTTTGCCGGGGCCAGAGAATTACATACATATTTGGCCTGATCCTGGACCCAAGGAATGATATCAATTCGTTCCCCCCTAAGTTCTTGGACGACATTTTGGACTCGGGAACCTTTCATTCCCACGCAGGCGCCTACGGGGTCGACATCCCGGTTTGCACTATAGACAGAGATCTTTGCTCGCTCGCCCGGTTCGCGGGCGGCGCTGATAATTTTGATGATCCCTTCGGAAATCTCAGGCACCTCCATCTCAAAGAGCTTAATTAAAAATCCTGGATGGGTTCTGGAAAGAAAAATTTGGGGCCCTTTTGAATTCTTTTGCACATCAAGAATATAGGCCCGAAGCCGCTCTCCCTGCCGATAAGTCTCCCCGGGAATCTGTTCCTTTGAGAAGAGGATGGCTTCGGCTCTGCCGATACTGATATACAGATTTCCCTTTTCCATCCGCTGCATGGTGCCGCTGACCAGGTCTCCCTTTCGATCTTTAAATTCACTAAAGACGTTCTCCCGCTCGGCGTCCCTCACCTTCTGAATGATCACCTGTTTCGCTGTCTGCGCTCCAATTCGACCGAAATCCGTATTCAGTTTCACGCCGAGGCTGTCTCCGATCTGGGCTTCGTTGTCCAATTCTCTTGCCCCTTTTAAAGAAATCTCTGTCGATGGATTCGTCACCTCCTCCACAACCTGTTTGAATTGGAAAAGTTCCACCTCCCCCTCTTCCTCGTTATAGCGGACTTCGATCTCACCCTGATGCCCGTATTTCTTTCTCGAAGCGGTCAGGACGGCTTGTTCTAAGGCCTCAATGATCACTTTCCGATCAATCCCTTTATCCTTTCCCACTTGTTCAATCACATAATTGAGATTGGATGGCATAATTCATCTCTCCCTTTTTAGAATAAAGCTCCTTGCACCGGAGATTGATGGAGCTTCCGAAAAATGGTATTTCATTTGTTGAGGGCGCGCTCCTTTCGAAACACTTCCTGG
>DCUS01000073.1:11685-22868 GCA_002327885.1 Syntrophaceae bacterium UBA2208 | reverse complement strand
GAATCGCAATACCAGGATGCGTTGGTCAGATTCTGGTGGCTTCGGCATTGGGCACAATTGTTGCGATCTCATTTGGTATGGGTGCGGGAGCTGGCATTGTGCTCGGGATCGCCATATCCGTGGCCAGCACAGTTGTCCTAATTCGTGTCCTCGCAGACAACGATCTGCTTCAGACCAACCAAGGCCATATTGCAATCGGATGGCTTATCCTGGAGGATATTTTCACGGTCTTTGTCTTAGTGGCCCTGCCTGGTATGACCAGTATTTGGGGGCAATCCGAAGGAGGTGGAGNNTCCTTGTCGCAATCATTGGGCGAAAAGCAATTCCTTGGCTTTTGAATCTTGTGGTGCGCACCCGGTCGGGAGAACTCTTTACACTCACCATCCTCAGTTTGGCATTGGCGATCGCCACAGGATCGGCAGCTTTATTCGATGTGTCTATGGCATTGGGCGCATTTCTCGCAGGCATTGTTGTTGGGCAAACGGAAGTAAGCCATCAAGCGGCTGCTGATGCTCTTCCGATGAGGGACGCCTTCGCCGTCCTTTTCTTTGTGTCTGTAGGGATGCTCTTCGACCCGCAAGCCATTATCAAGGAACCCAAGTTCCTCTTGGGGCTTCTCGGAATAGTCATTCTTGCAAAGCCTCTAACGGCGTTTCTCATCATATGGGTCCTTCGTTACTCGGTGCGGACTGCGATTACTGTCGCCTTAGCACTGGCTCAAATTGGTGAGTTTTCCTTTCTATTGGCGAATGAGGCGATGGGACTTGGCCTCCTTTCGGCAGATGGGCAAAGCCTTCTGGTTGCCTGCGCACTGATCTCGATTGCCGCGAACCCCCTTTTATTTCGCACCATCACTCCTCTTGAGGAGTGGCTCCGCAGTAAAGAACGAATCTGGCGCATTCTTAGCCATAGGTCAAACGATGAAGGGGTGATGTTAAATAAAGAGGAACAGTTGCGATTATCCGAACCCGGCCAGAAGTCTGGAATCAAGTCGAGAGCCGTGATTGTGGGTTATGGTCCCGTGGGGCAAACCGCATCCCGGATCCTTAAGGACTTTGATATTCCCCTGGTCATCATTGATCTGAATCTCGATACGGTCCGTAATCTGATAGAGTCAGGACAATCTGCCATTTACGGCGATGCCAGCCGGCGCGACATCTTGAAAGCAGCGGGGATACAGAAAGCCGACTACCTTTTGGTCACAATTCCCGACATACTTACTCGAACGACAGTGATCGTAACAGCCAGAGAATTAAATCCTAAGATACACGTCTTTACCCGAGCCCGATACCTGCAGGAACGAGCCTGGTTAGAGGAAATGGGGGCTACAGACATTTCCATTGAGGAAGCAGAAACCGCTATAGGTTTGGCCATTCTGCTACTAAGGGAGGTTGGCGCCGACAGCAATCGGATTCAGAAAGAGATCCAAGAAATCCGTGGAGAGCTTGGGATGCATAAACGGGATGGCCAGATCACCCAACCGTGATAATTTCCACTCCGAAAATTATACAGTTTGGAGAATAGCGGTTCGGTATCCAACACAAAAGTCAGGGTCAGTAGTGGATCTGCCTTTTTTGTTTATTTTCTTCGGTAATCATTGAGACCGAGTTTAACTTATCACTCCAGGTTTGTAGGTGCTATGCGTAGTCCGGCGCCGTTCAAAGGGCAGGTTGTTGCGGCCATCCAGAAATTCATTCGAGATCATCTCTCGGATGCGGATTAATCGGATTTTGGTAAAATAAGATACAGCGAGGGACCCGATGAAAAAGGTGATCATCGATTGCGATGTCGGTGTGGATGATGCNNGTGAACGGGAATGTCCCATTGGAGCAGGTGCTTGAAAACATTCAGAAAGTCCTCGCTCTTATCAAACCAAAAGAAAAACCACTGATTGCCAAAGGAGCAGACCAACCATTAAAGGGAAAAACAGTATATGCCCACTCCGTTCACGGATCAGATGGATTGGGTGGGGCCCAAATACAGTATAAGGAAGATTATTGGGAAAAATATTCCAGCCCTGCGGATGAATTGATATTGGAGTTAACTCATCAGTTTCCGGAGGAAGTCACCATGATCGCTGTGGGTCCCCTTACGAACCTGGCTTTAGCCTTGAGAAAAGATCCAGGGGGAATGAGGAACCTGAAGAAATTGGTGATTATGGGAGGAGCGGTCCGGACCCGGGGCAACATCACCCCCTATGCTGAATTTAACATCTTTTCTGATCCCCTGGCTGCTAAAATAGTTCTGGAATCAGGATTGCCAATCACATTGGTTCCACTCGATGTGACCCGCCAGGTTTCTCTCACACCTCCATGGATAGAAGAAAGAGTGAAACCATTGAATCATTCTTTTTCCATATTTATGACCGATGCGACAGGATATGATTCGGCCACGCATCAATTTAGAAACAGGGAACTTATCCATCTTCATGATCCCCTGGCCGTGGGAGTGGTGATTGATTCCACTTTGGTGAAAACAGAAAAACTTTCGATTCATGTTGAAACACGGGAGGGGGAGCGTTACGGTAAGACTTCAGAGGTTAAAGAAGGCCCGAGGATAGAGGTCTGCTTGGGAGTCGATTCAGATAGGTTCTTAGAACTCTTCTTATCAAGATTGGAGTGACTTCATGCCAAAAAAAATTCTGGTCCTCGGAAATTCAAATGTGGATGTCATCCTTAAGATCCCCCGTTTCCATGATCCTGGGGAGACAATTCTGGCAACAGACCGGATAACCGTCTTCGGCGGGAAAGGGGCCAACCAGGCCATCACAGCAAAACAACTCGGCGGAGATACCCTCTTGGTCACCAAAGTGGGTAAAGATCTTTATGGAAAATCTTATCGTCAATACTTGATCAAAAAAGGCCTCAACCGGAGGTTGATCCTCGCTGATAAAAAAATCCCAACAGGGATGGCGGTCATTGAATTGACCCCGGAGGGAGAAAACCGCATTATCGCTTCTCTTGGGGCAAACGGTTCTCTTTCCCAAAACGATTTAAAATTGCTTGGTCGCTACTGGAAAGGAGTGGGGGTGTTCGTCACCCAACTGGAGATCCCCATCTCCACGGTTCAAACGGGGCTGGAGATGGCGAAAGAACAGGGAGTTCTCACCCTCCTCAACCCATCGCCTCCAGTTCCCCTTTCTTCAAAAACGCTATCATCCGTCGATTTCATAGTGCCCAACGAAATGGAGGCTCAACTCCTCACAGGAATCAAATGGAGGGAAAACAAAGATATTCATAAAATCGCTAAAAGATTATTTGAGATGGGACCCAAAAATGTGGTGATCACGTTAGGTTCAAAGGGACTTCTTTTTAAAAATCAGGATGAAGAAATACGGATGAAGGCTTTTAAGGTGAAAGTAATTGATACCACGGCAGCAGGAGATGCCTTCATGGGAGCGCTTGCCTGTGGTCTCTCTCAAGGCAAATCGATCCGGGAAGTTTTAGAATTTGCAAACGCGGCTGGAGCCCTTGCCACCACGAAATTGGGTGCCCAGCCCTCTCTTCCACAAAAGAGAGAACTGGATATATTTCTTAAGGGTATCCAAAGATAAAAAAATCTTGTAATGAGAACTTGTCAAGCCTTTCGCTATGCTCTTGCGCCATGTGCTCTGCAATTTTTTGTAAGGATTGACTTCACCTGGGCATCAACGAAGCCCCCGCGGTCATTCTGGTCTGTGTGGATCGTCGAATCGATCCCCTTCATGCCATCGAAGCGGGAGCGGCGGCCACACAGAATATGACCCTAATCGCACATAGTTTAGGGGTAGAAGCTGGCTGGATTGGGATCTGGGGAACGGAAGCTGAAGCCTCTATCCAAGATGTTTTAAGATTCCCTGAGACGGTACGAATCGTTTCCTTGATTCCCGTTGGCACCCCAGATGGGTGTCCGGAAGGACATCGGAAGCCCATTGAGGAAATGACCCAATTTCGATAAGATTCTTTAAACAGACCCTTAAATAGGGTTAAAAGATCAACCCGTTTTTAATCTCACCAAGACATATCTCCTCGAAAAACACCTTTTCGTTTCCACATTCTTCTTTCCCAAAAGTAATGGAACGACAATTTTTTACCGTAAAAAAACCTTGACATCTTTTTTGGAAATAATATAATAAGAAACGTCATTTCATATTGCGGAACGGTAAAATGCCCCTCAATCAAGGTTTAAAACCCAGCAATCTCGTTCAGGCATTGGAGAGAGCTTTTTCTATCCTTGATATTTTAGGACAGAGTCCCCAGGGGATTAGCATCCGGGAATTATCCACCAAAATCAGCCTGCCCAAGGGAACCACTCACCGACTTCTCTCCTCGCTCGCCTATTTTGGATATGTCAGACAGGATTCCAAAACAAGAAATTACTTTCTTGGTTTCAAATTAGTCGAATTGGGCAACCTTCTCCTCAGTCAACTCGACCTCCGGAAAGAGGCCGAACCGTTCCTCAGAGACCTCGCAGAAAGGACAAATGAGACCGTCCACATGGTCTTCCTTGACCGGGGCGAGATCGTCTATATCGACAAGGTGGAGCTTGATCATAATCCCAGCGGTTTGAGGATGGCCTCGAGGGTTGGCCTTCGAAATCCTGCCCATAGCTCTGCCGTAGGGAAGGTCCTTCTGTCTGATCTCCCTGAAGAGGAGCTAAACAGTCTTATTAAAGAGAAAGGCCTTCCGAAAAGAACGGAGAATACCATTACCGATTTCCTCCCGTTGAAAGAACATTTAAGGGCGGTGCGAACTCAGGGATACGCCATCGACGACGAGGAGAATGAGAAAGGAATTCGGTGTGTGGCCGCCCCAATCTATAACGAGACAGGAAAAGTGGTGGCGGCGATCAGTATTTCAGCCCCTGCCTTTCGAGTCACCAAGAAGGTGATTCAGGAAAGTTTAAAAAAGGAGGTGATGGAGACGGCTTTCAAGATCTCTCAGAGACTGGGTTTTAAGAGGAACAAAGCCAAATAATTTTGCTCGACCGGTTGAAGAGGTTCCGAAGAAAGGAGGTGATTGTAAGTTCGGGGTGTAGAGTTANNTGAAATTCGAATCAGATTCGGATTTCGGACTAAAAGACAGCGGAAGGAAAAATGAAAAGGAGGGTTGATATGAAAGGCTTGAAAAATTTTTCTGCGATGGTTGCTGTGTTTATGGTTTTATTTTTAGCCATAGCTTTCTATGGAACGCCCGCATTCGGACAGCAGAAGTATCTTTTAAAATTTAACCACGTACTGGGACCCAAAGAACCTTATCACGCTGGATTTCAGAAATGGGCAAAAGCGGTTGAGGAAAGAACAAAGGGTGGTCTTAAAATTGAGGTCTTTCCCAGCGCCCAGCTTGGTGTTGAAGAGGACATCTTAGAGCAAATCAGGGCGGGCGCAAATGTAGGCCAAAACACTGACTCAGCCCGTATGGGCAATTATGTTCCTGGAATAGCTTGTATGAATGGTCCGTATTTTGCTGAGACGATTGGGGAAGTGGAAAAACTCAAGAAGATGCCAACGGTAAAGGGTTGGCTTGACGAACTGGCCAACAAATATGGTTTTAAAGTTCTATCATTTGGCTGGGTCCAGGGTTACAGACATTTTTTCACGAATAAGCAAGTCAGAACCCCGGAAGATTTAAAAGGTCTTCGCATTAGAACTCCTCCTGCACCCATCTGGCAGGAGTCTGTCCGCGCTCTCGGTGCAACCCCTGTGGCTATGGCCTTTGGAGAAATGTATCCAGCGCTTCAGCAAAAAGTAGTGGATGGAGTTGAGCTGGTCTATAACAACATCCCCGCTGGGCGTTTCTATGAGGTTATTAAATACGTGAGCGAGACAAGGCATATCATGCTGGTTAATTTTGAGGTGATCAGCGCGAAGTGGTTTAATGCTTTGCCTCCTAACTATCAAAAAATTCTTGTGGAGGAATGTGATAAAGCGGGGATGGAAACCTCCAAGCTCATCATTGACAAGCTGGAGAAAGAGGTCAAGGAAGACCTGATCAAGAGAGGGATGATCGTGGTAGATAAGGTTGATTTACCTGCTTTTAGAAAGGCTGGAGAAAAAGCTTATGAGGCTTTGAAAATTGCAGACGTAAAGGCCAAAGTCTTTAAGGAACTTGGAAAGAAGTAGGAATGGTGTATAAACCGGTCCCTCCTCTGCTTGGGGGGCCGGTTTATATGGTTTGAACAACCTGCAGTCATTGCGAACGCCTGCCTGCCGGTGGGGAGGAAGCGTGCCGAAACGCGGCACTTCGGCGTGCAGGCATGTCGCTTAGCTCCTTGCAATGACAACCGATTACGATCGTTCACTTTAATATTTTCTTACTGAATGAGCTAAAAGGGGCGGAGGATGAAAAAGTTATACGAGTATATCTGCACATTTGAGATCTTTTTAATTAAGGTTTTTTTGGTATTCTTTGTAGGATTGGTATTCATTGCGGCAGCTACACGATACATGGGACATCCCATTAACTGGTCGGTGGATATAGCGGTGTGTCTTTTTGCATGGTGTACTTTTTTGGGCGGGGATGTCGCCATGAGAAATAACAAGCTGATGAATGTTGAGTTCTTTATCAACAAACTCTCATGGAAAAATAAGAATTATATCGAAATGCTAAACCTTTTTATCATCCTAATATTTTTAGCGGCCCTTGTAGGATATGGCGTTAAACTTTCCTATACGACCCGATTTAGAGCTTTCCAGGGCATCCCATGGTTTAGCTATACCTGGGTCACCATCAGCGTCCCCATCGGAAGTATACTTATGGTGATCACCACGATCCGGAAGATCAGAGAGAAATTAACAGAAGGAGCGAGACAGTCTATTAGAAATAGAGATATCAATGATGCGCATTAAGGAATGTAAAACGCTTTCACGGAGGGGAGGAGGATCGGAAAGATGTTGTGGGTATTTATCCTGTTTTTAATTTTTCTGGTGATGGGAATGCCGGTCGCCTTTGCCATAGGTATTGCAGGGACTGTTTTTTTCCTTCAGAATCCGCAACTGCCATTTACAATGATCATCCAGCTTCCTATCTCTCAAACGCAAAACTTTCCGCTGCTTGCCATTCCCCTCTTTATATTTGCTGCTAACCTAATGAATGAGACAGGCATAACCCATAGGCTGATCAAATTAGCAGGAGTGCTTGCTGGCCATATGCGCGGAGGCCTTGCACAGGTCAGTGTTGTTCTGAGCACTCTCATGGGCGGAGTCTCGGGTTCGGCCATTGCCGACGCTGCCATGGAAGCACGCATCCTCGGAACAGAAATGATCAAAAGAGGCTTCTCCAGGGGCTATACAACCTCTGTGACAACCCTCACCGCATGTATCACTCCAATCATTCCGCCAAGCATCGGGCTGATCCTTTACGGAACCATTGGCGAGGTTTCCATCGGGAGGCTTTTCGCAGCAGGTATCATTCCGGGCGTTATGATGATGGGGTTTCTGATGATAGCGGTCTCAATGACCTCAAAGAAAAAAAGGTATCTCCCCGAAAGGGAACGACCTTCCCTGAAAGAGGTGATGATGGCGTTGATCGATAGTCTGTGGGCATATCTCTTCCCGTTTGCATTGATCGGAGGAATCAGGTTTGGTCTCTTTACCCCGACGGAGGCCGGTGCGTTCGCCGGAGTATATGCTTTAGCAGTCGGAGTTCTCTTCTACAGGGAGCTTACATGGGAAAAGTTTAAAAGAACCCTCGAATTCACGATCATCGACATTGGTTCAATTATGCTCATCATCGCCTTTTCGGGAATATTTGGTTACGGTCTCGCTTATGAAAGGGCAGGAGATGCATTCTCCAGATTTATGCTCGGGATAACCAATAACCCCCAGATATTATTGTTCCTCATTGTAGGAGCCGTCTTTATTGCAGGCATGTTTATTGAGAGCACAGCCATCATACTGCTCTTTACCGCTATACTCCTCCCCCTGGTCAGCGAGGTAGGCGTTGATCCTGTGCATTTTGGAATTGTCTTTATGCTCGTGGTGGTTCTGGGACTGGTGACCCCGCCCGTGGGGGTGTCCATGTATACCGTTTGTTCTATCCTGGATTGTCCTTTAGAGGAATATACCAAAGAATGTGTGCCGTTTATCATCACTATCGTACTGGTAGACATGATACTCATTTTTTTCCCGGATGTCGTGTTATTCATTCCAAATCTGATATTCGGGAAGGTCTACTGACGAAGCCAGGATAACTTTGATTCAAAATTATTTCTGGAACTGCTGAATTTAGAATTAGGAGTTCATCGTTCATGGTTCCGAGGGAGGCAGCGTGAAACTAAAGAATAAGGTGGCAATTGTGACAGGTGCGGCCAGAGGGATCGGAAAAGCCATCGCCTTAATTTTTCTTCGGGAAGGGGGTAAGCTCGCCATCATCGATTCGGATAGGGAGAAATTGGAAATACTCAGAAAGGAATCTGAGAAAGAAAAAAAAGAGGTCATGGTCATCCCCTGTGACATCACGAAAAGCTCCGAAGTGAATGGAATGGTTGACCAGGTCTATAAGACATTGGGTCGAATTGACATCCTCGTCAATAATGCCGGGATCATCCGAAGAGGAACGATTGAGACGGTGAGGGAAGAGGATTGGGATCGGGTCATTGAAGTCAATCTGAAGGGGACATTTAACTGTTGTAAGGCTGTGGCAGGAATCATGAAGCAGCAGGGTTATGGGAAGATTGTCAATGTTTCTTCCATTGCGGGGAAGGTGGGAGATATCACTTCCGCTCCAGGATACGGATCATCAAAGGCCGGAATCGATGCCCTAACAAAAACATTGGCAAGGCAATTGGCCCAATATGGGATCAATGTCAATGCCGTATCTCCCCATGCTATCGAAACAGAGATGAGCGCTCAGTGGTCAGAGGAAAGGAGAAAAGAGGTCATCGCCTCCATTCCCCTGGGTCGACTTGGAAAACCCGAGGATGTGGCAGAGGCTGTCTTATTTTTAGTATCGGATGAGGCCTCTTTTATCACTGGTGAAATCCTCGATGTGAACGGCGGGGCGTTGATGGACTGACGAGAGTTATGAGTTACGAGTTATGAATCGGCTTGACGCTATGCGCTATGCCCTATGCGCTTAGCCATAAGTGATTGCGAGGAAATGCTTTGAACAGGGACGAGATATTCGGAGGGATCGTGATCTTCCTTTTTGGGATGGTCACTGCTCTCCTTTCTTTAAAGATGCCAATCGGAACCTTCAGGATGGCAGGGACAGGTCTTTTCCCCCTCTGCCTGGGCATATTGCTTATGGTTTTGTCGGGCCTCTTTCTTTCAAGGATTTTCTTCCGAGGGAAGAAGGTGACGGCGAAGCAGGATATTGTTGAAACACATGGATCTATAAAACAGTTGACCTTTTTCTTTGGGTCGATGGTTTTGGTCACATTGTTCTTCAACCGATTGGGATATCCTTTCTCTTCATTTCTTTTGATGTTGGCCTTGTTGAGGATTTTAGGGGTAAAGAAGTGGACGGTTAGTCTGCCTTTATCATTTGTTACGGCAACCGTTTGTTATTTTCTTTTTATCCAATGGCTTAAAATCCCCCTCCCAAAAGGGTGGATTGGACTTTAGAAGAGAAAAAGTTGAGGTTAGGGGTTGGAGGACTGAGGCTTGAAAATATTTTTCATAGTTTATGGTCCATAGTTTATTGTTCATNNGTTCATCGTTTGAGGTCTATGGCAGATGTTTGAATCGCTCCAGCATCTTATCACGGGTTTTACAATTGCCGCAACGGTTCAAAACCTTCTTTATTGTCTGATCGGTTGCATTGTCGGGACATTGATCGGCGTTCTCCCAGGACTCGGACCAATTGCAGGGATCGCCCTTCTCATCCCTGCCACCTTCGGTCTTAATCCCACCTCTGCTATCATCATGCTTGCTGGAATCTACTACGGTGCCATGTACGGGGGGTCAACCACCTCCATTCTTCTCAATGTCCCCGGCGAAACCGCCTCAGTCATTACCTGCATCGATGGCTATCAGATGGCCCAGAAAGGAAGGGCAGGCCCTGCCCTTGCCACCTGTGCCATTGGTTCCTTTATCGCAGGAACCATTGGAATATTCGGACTTGTTTTTCTGGCTCCGCCATTGGCGGAAGCGGCATTAGCCTTCGGTCCTCCCGAATATTTCTCATTAATGGTATTCGGATTCATCGTGCTCAGCAATGTAACCGGCACATCTCTCGTCAAATCTCTCATGATGGCCATCGTGGGGCTGATCATCGGAACCATCGGACTCGATCCGGTGACCGGAGATGCCAGGTTCACCTTCGGTTCAATCTATCTACTGGGAGGAATCGAATTTGTCGCTGTGGCCATTGGACTCTTTGGAATTGGAGAGGTCTTGATCAATATTGAAAAACCATTAGAGATGTTAGAACAGCGCGCTCTCGTTCCGCGTTTTAGGGAGCTTTATCCTACCTTCCAGGATTTTAAAAAATCGATCAAACCCATTCTCAGGGGTACGGGAATTGGATTTGGGGTAGGTCTTGTCCCCGGACCTGCACCCGTCATTGCAACCTACTCCTCTTATATGATCGAGAGGAAAATCTCCAAACACCCTGAAGAGTTTGGCAAAGGAGCAATTGAGGGGGTTGCTGGACCGGAATCTGCCAATAACTCGGCATGCCAGGCGGCCTTCATCCCCCTCTTTGTTCTCGGAATTCCTTTTGCCCCTCCCACCGCCATTCTTCTTGGCGCCCTTCTTATCCATGGAGTGTCTCCGGGACCGATGTTGATTGGTGATCATCCAGAACTTTTTTGGGGTGTGATCGCCAGTATGTATATCGGCAATTTCATTCTTCTTATACTAAACCTCCCCTTCGTTCCTCTCTTTGCCAATATCCTAAGGATTCCTAAGAAGGTTCTTTTGCCTCTTGTTATTCTTTTCTGTATCACCGGGATGTACACGGTGAACAATTCAGTTTTCGATATCTGGATGATGCTCCTCTTCGGTGCAATGGGTTTTTTGATGAGGAAGTGGGCCTACGAGGGAGCACCGCTTCTTCTGGCATTGGTCCTTGGACCAAAACTGGAAGTGGCTTTCCGCCAATCCCTGATGATATCTCATGGAGATTTTGGAGTCTTTGTCAATCGGCCTATATCCATGGCTTTCCTTCTTGCAACAGTCATTTTTCTAATCTTTCCGGCCATTCGTTTTTTGTTTAAAAAATCAAAGAAAGGAGGGAGTTAGAAGTTCAAAGTTCAAAGTT
>DCUS01000073.1:6552-11626 GCA_002327885.1 Syntrophaceae bacterium UBA2208 | reverse complement strand
AAGGAAGTCCAGATTATCATTCCCTGGGCAGCCGGCGGAGCAACAGACCTGATCTTTCGGGCTCTTGGCGCCACAACAGGAAAATACCTCGGAAAGGCAGTGGTTGTTGTTAACAAGCCGGGTGGAGCAGGTACTGTCGGATATACCGAAGCCATGAAGTCGCAACCGGATGGATACACCCTCTCCTCAGGTATAACTCCGCTTACAATTCTCCCTCATAATGTGAAGACCGCATTCACCTATAAAGATTTCGAACCCGTTATCAATGTGGTAAGCGACCCAGGCATGTTTTTGATGAGATCGGATGCCCCGTGGAAGAGTCTCAAGGAGTTTTTAGATTATGCTAAAAAGAACCCTGACATGATCACAGTGGGGAACTCAGGCGCGGGCGGAGGAGTTCACCTGATTGCCCTTGCGTTTGAAAAGGCAGCCGGCGTGAAATTCAACCATATCCCTTTCGCAGGGGGAGGACCATCCGTCACCGCCCTTCTTGGTGGCCATATCAATGCTGTCTCAGTCTCCCCACCTGAAGGGATCGAGCATGTGAAGGCTGGAAAACTAAAGATCATCGCTCTTTTTTCTGAAAAGCGATTTGAGATGTTTCCGGATGTCCCGACCGTAAAGGAACAGGGCATTGATTTTGCCATGGGACAGTGGCGAGGATTGATTGCACCCAAGGGGACTCCTCAGGACGTCATCAAGAAACTTCACGATGCCTTCAAACAGGGCATGGACGACCCGGTTTTCAAAAAGAATGCTAAGGACATGGCAGTCAATCTCCATCACCTTGCCCCTGAGGCTTTCGGAAAGCTCATGGCGAGCGAACATGAACTCTTCGGCAAACTGATCAAAGAGATGAAAAAATGACCAAAAAAGAAAGGAGGGTAAGATAATGAGAACTGCAAGGTTAGGGTTCATTCTATCAATGATTGCTCTTTCATGTTTCCTCTTCGCATGTGCAGAGACAGCTCCCACAGTCAAACCCGCGGCCAAAGCAGAAAAGACCATCCGTATTGCAAGTCCGTTTAAAGGGGGTATTGTCGTTGAGGCAGCGGAGAAGTTCAAGGAGATAGTTGAAAGGGGAAGTGGAGGCCGGATCGAGGTGAAGATTGACGCTGGGACCAAGAGCGAAGCTGACATCGCCAAGATGAATAGGGCCGGCGAGCTTGAAATGCAGTCCAACGGGACCCAGTTTCTGGAATTCTATGCACCGCCGTACTACTTTTTCACCGGTCCCTACGTCATGAAAGACTTTGATCACTACATGCGAGCCTGGAACGGTAAGCTCGGCCAGCAGGCGCGAGCCCAGCTTGAGAAGAACGACCTGAAGTATTTGGCGACCATCTACCGGGGTCTGCGCCAGACGACGGCGAAGAAACCGCTCTACACGCCGGCCGATGCGTATAACTTAAAGCTCCGGCTGCCGCCCATTCACAGTTGGATGGCCGTCTGGAAGGCGATCGGTGCCGACCCCGTTGGGGTGCCTTTGCCCGAGCTCTTTAGCTCACTGAAGACGGGCAAGGCCGAGGCCTCCGAGGGCGACCTGCCACAGATCCAATCCTTCAAGCTTGACCAGGTCCAAAGCCATTTGATCATCACCAATCACCTTGTCCAGACCGCGGGAATCCTGATCCACAAGCCTTTCTTCGATAAGCTCCCCAAGGCAGACCAGGATCTCATCGTCAAGGCCGGTAAGGAGGCCGAGGAGTGGGCCAACAACAAGATCAAGACAGGCGAGGCGGCAATCCTGGTGGATCTCCAGCGAAAGGGCATGCAGGTAATCATCCCGGACGCCAATTCCTTCCGGGTGAAGGCCCAGCCGGCCGTCGACGAGTTGTTCAAGACCCAATGGTCGGTGACGACGTGGGCAGAAGTGCTGGCTCAATAGCATCCTGTAAACGGAATGATGGAATGTTGGAACATTGGAATACTGGGAAAAGCAGAGATCATAGGTATGGGTAGGGGCGACTTTAGTCGCCCTTTTAAAGGGAGGCTAAAGCCTCCCCTACCCGACATGCCTACCATGAAAAATTAAGGAAACCCAATGCCAATCTCTAATGAAATCAAAGAGAAGGAAAGAAGGGTTAGAGATTTTCTTAAATTAAAAGACCTGAAAGGGTTGCTCCTCAAGCGACAGGCAAACTTTTCGTGGATGACCTGCGGCGGCCTCAATCTGGTGGGAATCACCACTGAGTTCGGGGCTGCCACACTCCTGATCACGGAGAACTCGAAATTTGTCATCTCGAATAACATAGAAGCTCCACGAATGATTCACGAAGAAGGTCTTGAAAGGCAAGGTTTTATTGTTAAGACTTTCCCCTGGCATGAGGACCAAGAAGTCTCTATTGTAAAAGAACTGATGGGAGAAGGTCCATTGGGGAGTGATGCTCCCTTTCCAAACGCCCAGGGGTTGGCCGAGGACATCGCCAGGCTCCGTTATTCCTTAACACAGGAAGAAATTGATCGGTATCGGTGGTTGGGGGAGAGGGTTTCATCCGCGTTGGAAAAAACGGTGATGAAAACGAAGAAAGGGGAAAAAGAATCGGAGGTCGTAGCGAGGCTCTGCAAAGAAATCTGGAAAGACCGAATCGATCCTATTCTCTTGATGGCGGCCGCTGATGATCGGGTCTTCAAATTCCGCCATCCCATCCCCACCGAAAGAAAAATTGATAAATACCTGATGGTCTCTGTCAATGCCCGGAAGTGGGGACTCATCGTCTCATTAACCCGTTTGGTTCATTTTGGAAGGTTACCTCGGGAATTAAAAAATAAGTATGAAGCCAATGTCTTCATCGACTGTACGATGATGGCCCATACCCGGCCAGGGATCCCTGCAAAAGAAGTTCTCGGGAAAGGAATCAATGCTTATAAAGAAAAAGGGTACCCGGAAGAATGGAAACTCCATCACCAGGGCGGTTCGATCGGCTATACGGGAAGGGATTACCGGACCCATCTGAAAACCCTTGATGTCATTCAAGAGAATCAGGCTTTCACATGGAATCCATCGATCACAGGGACAAAATCAGAGGACACAATCCTTGCGACCTCAAAGGGACCAGAGATGATCACAAAACCCATCCTCTACCCTGCCCTTTCCATGAGTGTAGAAGGTATCTCTTTTAAGCGGCCTGCGATTTTGGAGAAGGTATAAAAGAATCAATAATCAATTAACAATGGCCAATACCCAATAATCATTAACCAAAACCAAGGATCGGAGATATTGCTATGATTGAAAGGCACGTGACGTTTCACCTCACACCCGGAAAAGAGAAGGATTTTGAAAATCTCTTTAAAGATGAATACAGCATTGCTATGTCAAAGCAACCGGGTTTTTTGTCAGTGACACTCCTCAAAGAGCATGAAAAAGAGACAGTTTATCAGATGGTGATTCGATTCCAGTCCCTCGAAACAGCGGCGACCTGGAGAGACTCGCCGGACCACAAGGCCCTCTCGCCCAAAGTAAAATCCCTCAATCGAGAGAGCACGGTTCAGGTTTACGATATAATCGCTCAGAAGGTGAAAGGAGATCGATGAATATGGAGAGAGTAAGACTCGGAATGATCGGTTCGCAGTTTGCCGCAGACCTCCACCTCCGCAATCTCTCTAAATTAAGAGGGGCTAAAGTGGATGTCCCAGCGGTTGCTTCCAAGAATAAGGAGCATGCGGCGATCTTCGCAAAAAAGTATGATATCCCTAATTATTATGACGACTACAGAAAAATATTGGAGCGGAAGGATATTGACATTGTGGACCTCTGCGTTCCGACAGATCTGCATGAGGCGTTCTCGATTGAAGCAGCCGAAGCCGGAAAACATATCATTTGCGAAAAGCCACTGACCGGATATTTCGGCAAAGAAAAAAAAGAAAAGAAAGTCGGGTTGGCCATAACCAAAAAGGTGATGTTGAAAGAAACCATGAAAGGATGCGACCGGGTGGCCGGGGCGGTGGAGAAGAACAAGGTCAAATTCATGTACGCTGAGAATTGGATCTATGCCCCTCCTTTCACCAAGCTCAAGAGCTTGATCAAGGTTAGTGGAGGGACCATTCTGGATATCCGTGCGGAGGAAAGCCACTCGGGCTCCCATGCTAAGTACTCGAGGAGATGGAAGACCTCCGGGGGAGGAGCCCTGATGCGGTTAGGAGCTCATCCGGTGGGCGGCGTTCTCCATCTGAAACACTATGAAGGGATTCTGAGATATGGAAAGCCGATTCGGGCCAAATCGGTGATGGCAGAAGTCGGGCAACACACAAAGATTGCCTCCTTCGTTAAAGAAAAAAAGAAATACATCGTTTCCGAATGGGAAGATGTGGAGGATTGGGGAGTGATGGTAATCAGTTTCGAAGATGGTTCCAAGGCTACCGTTTTTTCTTCCGATGCCGTTTTAGGCGGGGTGAGAAATACTTTGAATGTCTATCTCTCGAATGCAGTGGTCAATGTCAATATCAACCCTCATAATGCCCTGGAAGTCTATGCTCCCGAACCCCATATCTTTGGAGATGAATACATCGCCGAAAAACTCGAGACGAAAGCAGGATGGAATTTTCCGAGTCCTGATGAAGATTGGGTGAGGGGATACCCGCAAGAATTGGAAGATTTTATAGAAGCCATTTTATCAAACAGAGAACCTGTCTCCGGAATGAATCTGGCAAGAGATGTCGTTGAAGCCATCTATGGGGCGTACGTCTCCGCAGAGGAAGGAAAGCGAATTCCTCTCAAGAAAGAATGAGGCTCTCTCATGAAAGAGACCATGAAGAAATATTCCGGGAGGATTGGGCGAAATGAGATCCATCCACACGTCCGATATGACGGTCGGAGGAGCGGATTGATCTTGGACCCGCGAAATGAATCAGTGCCTCTCGAAATCCTTGGGTTCGGAATCTACCGATTAGCATCCAAACCAATTACCGGAGAGACTAAGGAAAAGGAAATCGTCCTCGTCCCGCAGGAAGGGGAGTTTGAAGTCCAAGTCAATGGAAAAAAGTTTCGGGGAAAGAGACCGGGTGGAGTTTTTTCTCTCCCCCCCGGTCAAACCAACGCCTCTGCCCTTTATATTCCTTGCAATGCAAAATTCAG
>DCUS01000073.1:0-6485 GCA_002327885.1 Syntrophaceae bacterium UBA2208 | reverse complement strand
TTGATCAGTCCAAAGGATGCAAGCACGAATCTGACTGTAGGAGAAACCTATAACCCCCCGGGATTCTGGTCAGGAACCCCTCTTCATCAACATGACGGTCAATTAGATGAATCAGACCATGAGGAGGTTTACTACCATCGATTTCATTTAAGAAAGAGGAAGGGAGATCAGTTCGGGGCCTATGGGGTTCAATTGTTGATGGACGGGAAAAAGCTGATGAAGGCTTTTGTGATCGGCGACAGAAGCATCTTTGCCATTCCGGGGGGCTGCCATCCTGTGGTGGCGTCCCCGGTTTCCGAACTTCTTTATCTCTGGGGATTGGCAGGCAGAGGGGATGAACTGATGATGAGGGATATTCCAGAGTTTATTCATCTGAAGTCTTTTGAAGATATTTTCAGAGAGTTAGAAAGAGAGGGAGCGAGAAAGGGTCTTCCGGGAAGGAGATTTGGGAGCTTTTGCAAAGCCTATGCTTTTACAAAAAAGCAAAGAGGGCTTTTGACCGTCATGTTAAAAGAAAAAGGATACGAGATCGAATAGATTTGATTGGACGGCTTTTAATCAGATCGGAAGGGAGATTATTATGTACGATGTAGTGACCTTTGGGGAGGCGATGATCAGACTTTCCCCCCCCAATTTCCAAAGACTGGAGCAGGCTCGAAGTTTTGACCTCTATGTGGGTGGAGCTGAATTGAATGTAGCGGTTGGAGTGTCCCGCCTCGGCATGAAGAGTGCCTGGGTCTCTAAACTTCCGAAGAATGGCATGGGCACACTGATCCGAAACCGCGCTCAAGAGGCTGGAGTGGACTGCTCTCATGTCATCTGGTCTGAGAAAGGAAGGGCCGGCCTCTACTTTATCGAATTTGGTTCCTCTCCCCGCGCTTCGAGCGTCCTCTATGATCGAGCCTACTCCGCCATCAGCATGATTCAGCCCGAGGAGATCGATTGGCCGAAAGTCTTCTCCGGATCGAAACATTTCCATGTCAGCGGCATTACCCCCGCCCTGAGCCCCTCTGCCGCAGAGACAACCGTTGAAGCCATAAAGGCCGCCAAGAAGGGGGGGGTAACCGTTTCTTATGATCTTAATTACAGAAAGAAACTCTGGTCACCCGCGGACGCTAAAAAAATCCAAGAACCGATGATGGCAAATGTTGACATCCTGATCACTACTGAGGAAGATACGAATATCGTTTTCGGCATCAAGGAAAAAAATTACGAAGCGGCAGCAGAAAAACTTGCCCAAACCTTCAAATTCAAAATCGTGGCCATTACCCTTAGAGAAGACCTTTCTGTTTGGAGAAATAACTGGACAGCCATCGCTTATCAGGACGGAAAGATTTTCAGGGATAAGAAGTATGAGGTAGAGATTGTGGACAGGGTGGGCGCTGGGGACTCCTTCACGGCTGGATTCCTTTATGGTTGGATCAAGGAAAAAGATGTTCAAAAGGGTGTCCAATATGGAAATGCGTTTGCCGCCCTCAAACATACCTTTCCAGGGGACTTCAACTGGAGCACTTTGGAGGAAGTAGAGGCACAACTTAAGGGAGCGGGATTGAGGATTTCGAGGTAGAGAAACGTCCTGTGGTGTTGCGGCGTTGCTGTTTTGCTGTGATGCGGTTCAAAAAAAACCGCAGAACAGCAGCACGGCAGCACGGCAGAACCGTAACACTGCAGCACTTAAGAAATGAGGGGTATGGTATGGAAAAGAGAGAAATTTTAAATCGAATGATATCCGAAGGGTTGATTCCAGTGATTCGAGTCGCTTCCCCCCGGGAAGCAATGGATGTCGCCGATGCCATCAAGGAGGGCGGTGTAAGTTTTATCGAAATTACGATGAGCGTCCAGGGGGCAATCGACGTGATCAAAGAACTGGCACAAAAATATAAAGAGGAGATCGTCATGGGTGCGGGAACGGTCTTAGATCCTGAGACCGGCAGAGCGGCATTGCTTGCAGGAGCCCAATTTATTGTGAGCCCAACCCTCCATCTTGATCTCATCCGCCTCGCACACCGTTACAGTGCTGTCGTCATTCCGGGAGCAATGACCCCTACGGAAATCCTCACGGCCTGGAATGCGGGTGCGGATATGGTCAAGGTCTTTCCCGCAGCCCAATTGGGGGGACCGGAATATATCAAGGCCATCCGGGGTCCACTCCCCCAGATTCTTCTTGTTCCTACGGGTGGGGTGAACCTTCAAAATGCAGGAGCTTTTATTAAGGCGGGCGCCGCGGCACTTGGAGCGGGAGGGGAATTAGTTGACAAGAAGGCGGTGAAAGAGAAGAAGTTTGATATCATCACAGAAAATGCCCGTGCCTTTCTCAAGACTATCCAGGAGGCAAGAAGGAGTTAAGAGTTCAGAGTTCGGAGTTATGAGTTTTGAATCCAAGATTGCTAATTGTTATTAAGGGGAGCATAAAATAGTTTACTTTTGAAAACCCAAAGTGGTCATTGCGAGGGGCGTTAGCGACGTGGCAATCTCAGGGATTGCTTCGCTTCGCTCGCAAAGACGATTCCGCTGCAATGTAAACTATAATGGGCTCCGAGTAATAATTGACTATTTTGTATTGATTTTCTTATGCGTATCTCATTCCCTTACTCTGATGTGAGCCCCCTGGAAATCCAGGAGAAAAATCTCCTCGGGATCTTCCGCCCCTCCACTTTCCAAATTGAAAAAAGTGAGGAAGAGATCATTGACGAAGCCCTTTCTCATCCTGTCGGGTCTCCCCCTCTCGCTGAAATATTGAGAGGGTGTCGAAATGTTTTAATCGTTTCGGATGACTACACGCGGACCACACCCGTCCCGAAGATCCTCCTCCGACTACTCAAGGAATTAAAGACTCATGGAATCCGACAGGAGAATATTAAAATCTTGATCGCCCTTGGGACGCATCGACCCATGTCTGAAGAAGAGATTGTAAAAAAATTTGGAAGGGAGATCTCCGAGCAATATCCAATTATAAACCATTCCTGGTGGGATCCTTCTCAGCTTCTCCATTTAGGTCAGACGGAAAAAGGAACACCCATCATTATCAATCGTCTTTCCCAGGAAACAGATTTGATGATGGGCATCGGCCAGATCGTCCCTCATCGGGTCACCGGATTTAGTGGCGGAGGGAATATCGTTCAGCCGGGAATCTGCGGAGAGGAGACCACAGGAAAAACCCACTGGCTGAGCGCCCAATTCAGAGGCCGTGAGATTCTGGGGAAAATTGAAAACCCTGTCAAAGAAGAGGTAGAAAGAGTTTCTGAGAAAGCGGGATTGAAATGGATCATCAATACCATTCAGGACGGTGCCGGCAGGCTGGTTGTTGCCGTGGCCGGAGATCCGATCCTGGCCTATCGAAAGGGGGCGGCCCGATCCCTTCAGGTCTATCGGGCTGAACTTCCCCGGGATGCGGACATTGTGGTTGCAGATTCTCATCCTTATGACTCCGAACTCTGGCTTGCTTCCAAAGGGATCTATGCTTCGGAATTAGCAGTCAAGCAGGGAGGGGTGGTGATCTTGGTCTCCCCCTGTCCGGAAGGAGTCTCTCCGAGTCATCCGGAGGTTCTTGAGCTTGGATACCAAACCTTCGAGGATGCGGACAGGATGATCCGCCAAGGAAAGATTAAAACAATAACAGCCGCAGCCCATCTCGTCCACGTTGGCCGGGTGATCAAAGAAAGGGCAAGGGGAATTTTTGTCTCCCGGGGAATATCGAAGGAGGAAAAAGAACGGCTTGGATTTATTCATGCAGAGACCCCACAGGAAGCCTTGGAAATGGCCTTCTCGCTATCCGGAAGAGATTCAAAAGTGGCTGTCCTTCAGCGAGGCGGGGAAATTCTTCCAGTTGTCAGACAGTCTTGCACTCAACCCTAAATGGTGGAGTTAAGTAACTCAAGGCGTTAGCCTTGAAATTTGGAGGAGCACGTATGAAAGCCGTAGTGAAATATGGAAAAGGGAAAGGCCTTGTTGAAATTCGGGAGGTTCCTGAACCAAAAATTAAAGAGGATGAGATTCTAATTGAAGTGAAAGCAGTTTCGGTGTGCGGGAGCGATCTCCATATTTATCATGACAGTCACCCCTACTGGCCACCGATGATTCTGGGGCATGAATTTTCTGGAGTGATCGCAGAAGTTGGGAAGGAAGTTAAAGGCTGGAAAGTGGGCGATCGAATTGTCTCTGAGACACGTACGGGTTCCTGTGGGGTCTGTTATATCTGTCAAAGCGGATTTCCGCAGGCCTGTGAACAGAAGAGACCTTATGGAATTGGGATAAATGGCGCTTACACAAAATATGTGGCAGGCCCTCCCCGTCTCCTCCATCGTCTACCGGATAATATTCCCTTTGAAGTGGGGGCACTGATTGAACCTATTGCCATCTGCGTCACATCGATTCTTGAACGATGCGGACTTCAAGCAGGAGAATCCACCATGATCACCGGTCCCGGTCCCATCGGTCTCATTTCCGTTGCCATTTCAAAGGCGACGGGGGCGAGACTGATCGGGGTAACAGGAAGGGGTTCGGACGAAGGATTGAGATTTGAAAAGGCAAGAGAACTTGGAGCGGATTTCACGATCAATGTCGATCAGGAGGATCCTGTTCAGAAGGTTTTGGAGATTACGGAGGGCCTCGGTGTGGATATCCTCATTGAAACTTCAGGAGGGGAAAAGGCAATCCATCAAGCCTTTGAGATGGTGAGGAGATTGGGAAGGGTTTGTGCGATCGGGATTTCTGGAAAAGACACGGTGTCAATTCCCTATGACCGGGGGATCTTTAAGGCCCTCCGTTACGATTTCTGTTTTTCCAGTAGCTGGACCGCGTGGGAGAAAACCATTGGACTGATCTCAAAAGGTCTTCTCCCGGCCGAGAAATTAATCACCCACAAGCTTCCGCTCGAAAAATGGGAGGAGGCATTCCATTTATTAGAAAACCTTCAGGCCGCCAAGGTAATTTTGATCCCATAGAAAGGTATGAGGTGAAAATGAAAGGGCTCCCATATCAGGTGATCATCACAGATTGTGACCATGGCTCCATCCGGGAGGAGAAAGAGGAATTTGACCGGATCGGAGTTGACCTGACACTGGTGCAACTCAGGAAGGAAGAAGATTTGATTCGGATGTGCAGGGACGCCGATGGGCTCATTAACCAGTATGCCCTCCTGACCCGCAAAGTCCTCGAAAAATTTCCGAAATGTAAAGTGATCGCACGGTATGGCGTAGGCGTTGACTCCATTGACCTCAACGCAGCAACGGATTTAGGAATCATCGTCGCCAATGTCCCGGATTACTGTATCGATGAGGTTTCCGATCACGCCATTGCAATGATCTTATCTTTGGCAAGAAAAACGGTCTTTTTCAATCAAAGGGCCAAATCAGGCGAATGGGATTTTCGGTCGGGAATCCCTATCCATCGAATCAGGGGAAAAACTTTAGGCCTTATCGGATGTGGTAAAATCGGCCTGGAGGTGGCAAGAAAAATAGCTGCCTTCGGCGTTCATGTAATCTCTTTTGACCCCTTTGTTGAAAAAGCGCCGGAGGGTATCGAATTGACGGATTTCGATACGCTCTTAAAGAAATCGGACTTCATCTCCATCCACTGCCCGCTGAATCCATCGACGCATCACCTCATCGGTGAGAAAGAACTCAAAAAGATGGAAAAGAAACCCCTTCTCATTAACACCTCAAGGGGAACGATTGTAAACGAAAAGGCCCTGATTCAGGCTTTAGAGGGAGGACATATCTCCGGCGCCGGTTTGGATGTGCTGGAGAGAGAGCCACCTGATTCCACAAATCCGATGCTCAAAATGGACAATGTCATTCTTTCTCCCCATGTCGGTTTCTATTCGGAAGAGTCGATCAGTGAATTGAAACGGAGGACGGCAAAAAATGTCTCGGACGTCCTGATGGGAAGATGGCCGATTTCCGTCGTGAATCGCATGGGGATAGGCAAAACCCGGGCATTCATCTCTACTGAGACGATATGAGAGGGAGTTATTTTAGAAATTTGGTAAGATTCTTCACTTTGCCGGCGACTTCTTTAATCTCCTTGGCTTCCTTCAACCCTGGAATTTGTTCTACTCCTTTCTTTAAATCGACGAGCAGATCTCCCGTTTGATCCTTCTGATCTTTCTCCCGGCCTGACTTTTTCTCCCCCCGAATTTTTCTGATCTCCCTCATGGTCTTCCCAAGCCCTTCGCCAATCTCGGGAAGCCTCTTGGCCCCGAACAGAAGGAAGAGAATGACGAGAATCACCAATATTTCCGGTAGCCCTAAACCGAACATCTCCAAACCTCAGTGATAAAATTAGAGTCAAAAGTTATGAATGATAAGCGATGAAACAAAAATCTAAACTCTTCCTTCTCGTTATTTATTATAAAATATTGGACTCCAATGCAAGGGAAAAATTCAAAATAAATTTATAGCATGATAAAAAAGAAAAAAAGACTTGATTTTTTTTAGGATTTTAAATATTCAAAACACTATGGAGCCCCACGGGCAAACCCTGTG
>DCUS01000085.1 GCA_002327885.1 Syntrophaceae bacterium UBA2208 | reverse complement strand
GTGGGCGGTGTGGTAGCCATGGTGGAGGGGGAGCGTTGTGCGGCCTGTTTGACCTGTGTGAGGGTTTGTCCTTATGAGGTGCCGGTGATCAATGCGAAGGGGGAGGCGGAGATTGATATAGCGAAGTGCAAGGGGTGCGGCAGTTGTGTGGCGGAGTGTCCGGCCCGGGCCATTGAGTTGATGCATTTTAGGGATACGCAGCTTTGGGCGAAATCTGAGGCCCTTGTATTAGGCATCGAGCAGGGGGCATAGGGCATAATTTTTAGTGAGGTAAAAGATGGGAGCCGTTGAGGACAAAATGGGGTCGATGGGAGAGCGACTTACGACTGACGCCTCGCGTCTGGCGGTATTTGAGCCGGAGGTATTGGCGTTTTGTTGTGAGCATTGAGCGTACAGTGCGGCGGACCTGGCAGGTTCGATGAGGTTGAGCTATCCGGCGAACGTGAAGATTGTGAAGGTGCCGTGTACGGGGCGGGTGGACACTTTGTTAATCCTCAAGGCGTTTGAGTCGGGGGTGGATGGGGTGTATTTGGCGGGGTGTTTGGAGGGGGAGTGTCATTTCTTGAGGGGGAACTTAAGGGCGAAGAAGCGGGTACAATATGTGAAGGGTCTGCTTGAGGAAGTGGGATTGGAATCGGGTCGGGTAGAGATGTACAACATGAGTTCGGCGCAGGGTCAGCGGTTTGCGGAGGTGGCTCGAGAGATGACGGAGAAGATCCGGGTGTTGGGGCCGAGCCCGGTTAAAAAGAAGGTGAAACGTGAGTCGTAAGGGGTGAGGGGTAAAGGATAAAGAATAAACGCCTGACGCCTAACGAACTTGGAGGAGACGATGATTGTAGCGAACAGGAAGAGTTTGGAAGAGATACTGACGATGCTCAAGCCCTACAGGAAAGTACTGCTGTTGGGGTGCAATGAATGTGTGACGGTCTGTGCGACCGGGGGAGAGCGAGAAGTAGGGGTATTGGCTTCGGAGATCCGACTTGCCCGGGCCAAGGAGGGTGAGGAGATCGAGGTTCGGGAGCAGACCCTGGAGCGGCAATGTGATCATGAATATATTGATCAGGTTCGTCCCTATGTGGGGGACTATGAAGTGATCCTCTCGATGGCGTGCGGGGCGGGGATACAATATGTGGCGGAGAAGTATCGGACCAAGATGGTGCTCCCTGCGGTCAACACCACCTTCTTGGGGGTGACCCTTGAGCAGGGGGTCTGGAGTGAGCGGTGTCAGGGGTGCGGGGAGTGTATCTTGCACTTGACGGGGGGGATCTGTCCGGTGGCTCGGTGTGCGAAGAGCCTGCTCAATGGGCCCTGCGGGGGTTCTTCGAATGGGAAATGCGAGGTGGACAAGGAGGTGGACTGTGGGTGGCAATTGATTGTGGACCGGTTAAAGGAACTCAATCAATTGGACCGCTATGAGGAGATCATTCCGGTGAAGGATTGGAGGAATTCGAGAGATGGGGGGCCGAGAAAAAGAGTGAGAGAGGATTTGAGGTTATAGAAACACGCAAAGCGCAGAGCGCAGAGGGCATAGCGTAAAAACAATCCTGATTAGGAAACAGAGATACGAAGATTGGACTATTGAAGACAAAGCGGTGATTCACAGAGAGACATAGATTTTTATTTTTGACGCTATGCGCTATGCGCCATGCGAGATTAGGGGAGGCGATGAAAACCAAATCGAACATTGAGAAGATACTTGAATCCGGGGGGTTTGTGGTGACCTCGGAATGTGGGCCTCCGAGAGGGGCGGATGCGGAGGTGATTCGGAAAAAAGGGGCGTTGCTCAAGGGGGTGGTGGATGCGGTCAACGTGACGGACAATCAGACCTCGGTGGTGAGGATGAGTTCGTTTTCGGCCTGTATCCTTCTCAAGGAGATGGGGTTTGATCCGATCTTGCAGATGGTGTGTCGGGATCGGAACCGGATTGCGATCCAGAGCGACATTCTGGGGGCGGGGGCATTGGGGATTAACAACATTCTTTGTCTTTCGGGGGATCATCAGAAATTTGGGGATCATTCGATGGCCAAAAACGTATTTGACATAGATTCGATTCAACTCATCCATACGGTCAAGACGTTGAGAGATGACGGGAGATTTTTGGGGGGGGAGGAGGTCAAGGGGAGGCCGGTGCTGTTGATTGGGGCGGCGGAGAATCCCTTTGCGGATCCCTTTGAGATACGGGCGGCGAGATTGGGGAAGAAAGTGCGGGCGGGGTGTGAGTTTTTGCAGACGCAGTGTATCTATAACATTGAGAGATTTGCCAGGTGGATGGAGATGGTGAGGGAGAGGGGGTTACATGAGCGGTGTGCGATCCTGGCGGGGGTGACGCCGTTTAAATCGGTGGGGATGGCCCGGTACATGAAGAATTCGGTGCCGGGGATGGATGTGCCGGAGGAGCAGATTGAGCGGCTCAAGGGGGTGCCGAAGGAGAAGCAGTCGGAGGAGGGGATCAGGATGTGTGTGGAGTTGATTCAGCAGCTCAAGGAGATCCCCGGGGTGCGTGGGATTCATATTATGGCGATCGAGTGGGAGGAGAAGGTGTCGGAGATTGCCAAGGCCGCAGGGTTGCTGCCCAGACCACAACCATAAGACCGCACAGCGCATAGCGCAAAGGGCATAGGGTTTAAACATGAACTCCCTATGCGCCACATGCGCTCTGCAATTTTGGGAAGGATAGGGATGGAAACAATTTTAAATGCAAGCTTGGCTGAAACCATTCGTAAGGAATGCGGGGAGAATGTCTTTCTCTGCTATCAGTGTCAGAAATGCTCTGCAGGTTGTCCGGTGGTTGAGCACTTTGACCTCGCCCCCAATCAGTTGATGCGGGCAATCCAGTTAGGTCAAAAGGAGATGGTCCTCGAATCGAAGACCATCTGGCTCTGTGCCATGTGCGAGACCTGCGCTACCCGGTGCCCTCATGATATCAACATCACAAAGATCATGGATGTCTTAAAAATCATGGCAAAGAAGGAGGGGATCAAACCCAAGGTTCCTTCTGTTCCGCTCTTCTATCAAGCGGCCATGAGAGGAATCAGGTGGTTCGGAAGAATGTATGAAGTAGGATTGATGGGTGAAATCTATCTCCGCCAGATGTTAGCAGGTCAGCTGAACTTCGGGCAGGTCTGGAAAAATGATATGCCCATGGCCCTGAAGATGTTTAAAAATGGAAAGTTGAAAATCTTGCCGACTTTCGGAAAGCCGAAGGTGAAAAGGAAGGCGGCTGTCGAAAAAGAAGGGATGGCTTACTTTCCGGGTTGCAGTCTCCATGGCACTTCGAAGGAGTACGATCTCTCCACGAAAGCGGTATTCAATAAGCTTGAAGTCTCTCTGCATGAACCGGCAGGGTGGGGCTGCTGCGGAACCACGCCGACCCATTCGACAGATCATTTTCTTTCGACACTGCTTCCGATGAAGAATATCGCTTTGATACGAGGAGAGGGTCTGCATGATATTACAACCCCCTGCCCGTCCTGTTTTCTCAGGATGAGGGTGGCATTGAAAGAGATTCAAGAGGACAAAAATTTAAAGGAAAGAGTTGCCCGGGAGATCCCCAATTTTTCTTCCAATGGGATGAAGGTGGAGCATCTTTTAAATACGGTCACGGAAAAAATTGGTTATCAACAGGTCGCCTCAAAAGTTGTCCGGCCACTCAAAGAGTTAAAGGTGGTTTGTTATTACGGGTGCATCATTACCCGTCCTCCAAAGATGACGGGGGTGAAAGATTACGAATATCCAACCGGGATGGATCGGTTGATGGAAGCCATCGGAATCACCTCCCTCGACTGGTCTTATAAAACCCGCTGTTGCGGAGTCTCTCTTGGAATCTCACAACTTCCGATTGCGCTGGAGTTAAGCAGGAAGATTCTTAAAAATGCAAAGAGTATCGGCGCGGATGCAATCGTGGTGGCCTGTCCGCTTTGCCATGTCAATTTAGATGCCCGCCAGAAACAGATCGAGGAAGAGTTTAAAGAGACCTTTCAACTGCCTATTCTCTACTTCACTCAGTTGATGGGATGGACCTTCGGTTTGACGTCGGAAGCGCTGGGTCTCGACAAGCATTTCATCGATCCCCTTCCCCTTCTTAAAAGGGTTTAAGAAATTTTCAATTTTTTATCTGTGGAGCTGACCCTTAATTCTTTCGCATCATCGTGACCACCGCCTTCTCCAGTCCATCCAGCGTCAGTTCATACATGGGAAAGATCTCCTGAATATGATGGATGGAGCGGGTGTAGGGCCATTCTTCGGCGAGTTTCGGATTGATCCAGACCGCATGCGGGAAAGTCTTGGAAATAAACTTGAGTCTCTCATAACTGGGTTTGCCGGACCTCTCATCGACATAGATGGAACCATCTGTGGCCATCAATTCATAGGGGGCCATGCTTGCATCCCCTATGATGATGAACCGGGTTTCCGGATCAAGGCGAACCAGTTCATCGACCGGAAAGGGTTTGGAGCGCCTTGGCGGGTCCTCCCAGAGGTAGTCGTAAATGGTATTATGGAAAAAGAATGTTTTGAGATCCTTGAACTGAGCCCGGGCATAATTGAAGAGCGTTTGGACCAACTCGATATAGGGCTCCATCGACCATCCCCCATTGTCAATTGCCAGGATCACTTTTAATCGGTCTTTGAGGCTCCGGTCAAAGATGATTTCTATTTCCCCGGCATTTCTCATCGTCTCATAAATGGTTTTGTCAATATTGACACTATCCTTAGGACCAAACGGGATCATATTTCTCAATCTTTTGAGAGCCTCTCCCATCTGGGAAGAAGTAATCGGGCCTTCTTGGGAGTAATCCCGATACCTTCGATCCATGGCGACCTTCACCGCTGACTTATTTCTCGATACCCCCCCCACCCTCATCCCGCCGGGATGATATCCCGAATGTCCTACTGGAGAAGTTCCCCCTGTCCCGATCCACTTACTCCCTCCGTGATGTGCTTCGGTCTGTTCTTTTAATCGATCCAGAAAATACTTGATCAACTCATCCGGACTCAGCTTTAGCAAATCCTTTTCATCAATGCCCAGGGCGTCGGCTAACCCTTTGGGATCTTTCAACCACTCGTCAAGCAGGGCGCGGGCGACCTCAGACAATTCAATTTCTTCCGGTTCCTTCAACTCAGCGCCCTGAAACCGGTGCGCAAAAACCTGGTCGTAAAGGTCAAAATATTTTTCGCTCTTCACCAGAATCGCACGGGCGCCCGTGTAAAAATCATCCAGAGAATTGATCAGCCCCATGCTCAAGGCTTTCTGAAGCCTCAAGAAGGAAGTGGGAGAGACCGGGATCCCCGCTTTTTTTAATAGGTAAAAGAAATCAACGAACATAATTTACCAATGGAATAATGGAATAGTGGAATATTGGGTTTATCCTTCCCATGTAACAACCATTATTCCATCATTCCAACGTTCCATCTTTCCTCGGCCCTTGCGCTATGCGCAATGCGCAATGCTTTTTTATACCCTGAACCTTGCCACCGCATTCTGGGCCACCGAATAATCGGGGCTCTTTTTAAATAGGATCCCTAAGAAAGGAACCTCTCCCTTGATCAGATCCTTGACCCGGAAGTCCGGATCCGCCTTCAAGGCTCTAATCCAATTGATCAGTTCCCGGGTGGCAGGTTTTTTCTCAACGCCTCTGATTTCCCTGAGGCGATAAAATGTCTTAATAGCGCTATCGAGCAGTTCCTTATCAATATCTGTAAAATGGACGTGGACGATCTTTCTCATCATGTCGGGTTCCGGAAAAGCAATGTGGTGGAAGTTACAGCGGCCCAGGAAGGGATCGGAGAGATCTTTTTTAGCATTCGAAGTGATGATGATCACGGGCCGATGTTTTGCTTTGATGGTCTTATCGATCTCGATAATATCAAATTCCATCTGGTCCAGCACATCCAGCATATCATCCTGGAAATCCGTATCCGCCTTGTCAATCTCGTCAATCAGAAGAACCACTCTCTCATCGGAGCTAAAAGATTGTCCGATCTTTCCCATCCGAATATAATCTTCGATATTGCTGACATCCCTCTTCGAATCCCCGAAACGGCTATCGTTTAGACGCGTGAGCGTATCATACTGGTAAAGGGCATCAATCAGCTTCATGCTCGATTTGACATTCAGAACGATCAGCCTCATGACGGAGGCTTCGGCAATGGCATGTGCCAGCATGGTTTTTCCCGTTCCAGGCTCTCCCTTGAGCAGAAGGGGCATTTCCAGAGCCATTGAAATATTGACAATTCTCGCCAGCTCGTCGTCCAGTACATATTTTGAACCACCCTTAAATCCTTTTGTTTGAGTTTCTTTGTGCATATCCCCAGCTCCTTGATCCATCGTATTAAAATTTGAGTTACAAATAAAATCATAACCATTTTTTGAATGGGTTTCAATACACGATGGTAGGTCTTCTTGTATAAACATCAAAAATCATTTTATATTGGAAGGTGAGAGTGATTTGAAGGCCTGCAGAGGGCATCTTTCGAGGAGGCATTGAGTCTTATGGTTTTTCCTTTGATGAACCGGCGAAGGTGGGTGGTGCTCAATATTGCGATTGGCATCTTTATGTCCACCTTGGATGCCAGCATTGTGAACATTTCTCTTCCCACGATTGTTCAATCTCTAAATACCCATTTGACTGGGGCGGCTTGGGTGGTGATGGGCTATTTAATTATCATCACAGGATGTTTGCTTTTAATGGGAAGGCTCTCCGACCTCTTCGGACAGAGAAAAATTTACCTCTTGGGGTTTTTAACCTTCACCCTGGGCTCAGCGCTTTGCGGCTTTTCCCCCACCATCTGTTTTCTCATCGGCTCCAGGATGCTCCAGGGATTGGGGGCTTCTGCCTTGATGGCGATTGGTCCTGGAATATTGACCTCCGCCTTTCCGGAAAAAGAAAGGGGCAAAGCGCTGGGTCTTACCGGTTCGATTGTCTCGGCCGGTTTTTTAACGGGGCCGATTCTCGGTGGTTTTTTGGTTGAGCATCTTGGATGGAGGTCAGTTTTTTTTGTCAACCTCCCCGTCGGTGTTCTTGGAATCTACCTCTCTTCGAAAGTTCTCGAACGAGTTGAATCGTCGGGGAAAGTCCAAGTGGATTTCAGGGGAGGCCTTCTGCTTTTTTTCTTTATCACCTCTCTGATTCTATTTCTTAATCGAATGGGTCAAGGGTCGGATTCTCTTCTATGGGTGTGGCTCCTTTTTAGCCTTTTTTGTTTGGGTCTTTTTATCCTGGTCGAACTCCGTTCTCCGTCTCCCCTGGTGGACCTCAACTTTTTCAAAAAAAGGCTCTTTGTCTCTTCTCTTGGAGCAAGCTTCTTTTCTTTCTGGATGAGCGCTTCCCATATCTTCGTCATCCCCTTCTTCCTTCAGAATATCCTGGGATATTTACCTTCGAAAATTGGGATGCTCATCTTTCCTATTTCCCTCACGGTGATGGTGATGGCTCCATTGGGGGGGAGATTTTCCGACCGGGTGGGAGTCAGAATTCCTGCGACCGTGGGTTTGACCATCATTTCCTTAACCATTTTCTCTTTTACTTTTTTAAAACCGGGTGCAGATGATCTCGACATTTTATGGAGGCAGGCGGTTCTCGGCATCGGGATCAGCCTTTTCAATCCTGCAAATAATAGCGCCATCATTGGCTCTTTGCCCCGGGAGAAAGTGGGTCTGGCTTCAAGCTTTTTAGCCCTTTCAAGAAATTTGGGGATGGTGATCGGAATCGCCTTTGCGGAGATGGTCATTGCATTCAGACTTCCTGTCGTCCCATTGGGACAAGAAAAGGCGGTCCTTTCTCTGGAGAGCATTCAGAATGTTTGGAAGTTCCTTCTCATCATCGGGTTGGCCGGAATCCTTATCTCATGGACAAGGGAGAGTAAAGCCCATTAGAAAAGGTCCATAGGTCACGGTATGGGTTAGGAGGCCCCTGCCTGCCGGCAGGCAGGGGGAGGTTTTCAGAAAACATGTCTTTTCAATTATGGGCCTCTTAGTTATTAGGAGGAGCATATTGTAGTTTACATTCGTCCCAGCAGGTCATTGCGAGGAGCGATAGCGACGAATCTCAAAGCGAGATTGCCACGCCCTTTGGGCTCGCAATGACACCTTTTTTGTGTTTCAAAATGTAGCCTATTTTATGCTCTCAGTAATAAGAAGCACTGCCCAGGGTGAATCCCCAACATTTAGGCTAAGTCGAGGATTGACTTTTTAGGGAGTTCTTGAAAAAATAAATCCCAAAGGAGGTTTTTGTGAAACGTTCAGACGGGAGAGGACAGAAGGCTTTAAGATCGGTAAAGATTACGAGAAATTACTTGAAGCATGCCGAGGGATCGGTTCTCATCAAAATAGGGGATACAAAAGTTATTTGTTCGGCCAGTGTCGAGGAGAGGGTCCCGCCATTTTTAAGGAATACCGGAAAGGGTTGGGTCACCGCAGAATATTCCATGCTTCCCCGTTCAACGCATACTCGCACTTCCCGGGAGAAAGGCGGGGGGAATGGCCGTGCCTTTGAAATCCAGAGGTTGATCGGACGTTCTTTAAGGTCTGTGACGGATCTCAGCGCATTCGGAGAGAGGACCCTCTGGATTGATTGCGATGTGATTCAAGCGGATGGAGGGACCAGGACAGCATCCATCACGGGGGCCTATGTCGCTTTAGTGGATGCTTTTCGAAAGATGGTGAAGAATGACTTAATCGAAAAGATCCCGGTGAAAGATTCTGTTGCCGCCATCAGCGTAGGGAAAGTGGAAGGGGAGGTCCTCTTGGATTTAAATTATGAAGAGGATTCCAAAGCCGAAGTGGATATGAATGTGGTGATGACTGGGGAGGGCAAGTTTGTTGAAATCCAGGGGACTGCGGAGGGAGGAGTTTTTACAAAAAAAGAGATGGACGAATTGATGAAAGCCGCCCAGAGGGGAATTCGTGTCCTTACGAGAATTCAGAAAAAATCTCTGGAAGGGAAGGGTCAGGATTAATATCAGGGAAAAATTGGAATTGATTGTCGCCACGCGGAACAGAGGAAAGATTCGCGAAATTCGAGAGGCCTTGAAGGGATTAGGCCTTCGACTCTATGCATTGAGCGATTTTGATGAGATCCCTGAAATCGAAGAAGATGGTAAGAGTTTCACTGAAAATGCCCTGAAAAAGGCCCGGTTCTATTCGAAGATCTTTGGGAAATTAACCCTTGCGGATGATTCTGGATTGGAAGTGGAGCGCTTAAAAGGAATGCCGGGCATCTATTCAGCGAGGTATGCGGGGGAGAGGGCTTCGAATAGAGAAAATAATCAAAAACTCCTCAAAGAGATGGAGGGCATTCCGCTTTCAAAAAGAAGAGCGAGATTCAAATGTGTGATGGCTTTAGTCTCCCCTGATGGGAAAGAAGCCATCACGGAGGGAACCTGTCAGGGTAGAATCGGAATGAGGCAAACGGGAAAAAGAGGATTTGGATACGACCCCCTTTTCATTCTTCCGGAATATGGAAAGACGATGGCCCAGCTTCCCCTCAAAGAGAAAAACAGGATCAGCCATCGAGGAAAAGCATTAAGGAAACTGAGAAAAACCCTTCGTACTTTTATGGGGATGGTTGTCTGATATTTAAGGATGTGTTAAATAGTTAATAAATCGGGGCGTAGCGCAGCCTGGTTAGCGCGCCTGCCTTGGGAGCAGGAGGTCGGCCGTTCAAATCGGCTCGCCCCGACCAATTACTTCAGGGAACCCTAACGACAATAATGATTAGATGGCCGAGCTCATGCGGGAGAGCAGGAGGGTGCCGTCGCGACGAATAAGGAGCGACTCTTGGCACGCCACCGAGATGGTGAGGTGGCCGGACCGGCCGTTCAAATCGGCTCGCCCCGACCATAACTCCCGAAGATTTCAGGCACTTGCAAGAGAGGGTTTTTTAGCCATTGTTTCCAAATTGTTTCCATAAACCGAGATAACCCCGCATAATCCATTAAGAATCTGTGCTGTCCTTCTTGCGTATTCCTCTGAAAGGTGCGTATAGTGCTTCGTCATCTCCTCCGAGGCGTGGGCCACATAGTTCTTCACGGCAGTCGTATCAGCTCCCCTTTCCGTTAGTAGGCTGACACAGGTATGCCGTAAGGTGTGGAACACGATTTTGTATCTCCGATCATCGCTTTGTTCGATCTTGGCCTCTTTTAACATTGTTTCAAATGATCTTTTGATGTCCTTAAAGGGTTTCCCATGCTTGTTAGGGAAAACATACTGGCACTTTTCTGGAGGGCTTTGAAGCAGGGTTATCATGTCGCTGTTCAAAACGATATTTCTTGTCTTTCCTGTCTTGGCCTCCTCCGACCGAATGAGTCCCTTTTCGAGGTCGATGCCTTTCAATTAAATTCCACGTTCTTGGTTACAGGGCAAGGTATACGATAAGACTATGCTCTATCTTTTGTAATGGGCCAATATCCTATCTTTATCTTCATTCTCTTTATCGCCTTTAAAATAGATCTCTATAAATTCAAGTTTGTCCCTTTCCTCCCAATAAGCGTAAATCACCCGAATACCTGAATCCACTCCACGGCCCTTGAGAGAACGACATGCAAACTTCTTTGCCTTGTCAATCTTAGGATTGGGTATACCTAAACCCGAAATAGGTAGAACTCCTTTGTTGTCTATGCGCTGTTTATGAAAAAGATTTAGCTGGGTATCTAC
>DCUS01000232.1:14494-14663 GCA_002327885.1 Syntrophaceae bacterium UBA2208 | reverse complement strand
GCCTGAATGATCATTTCTGCACCTTCTTCGTCAAAGAAGCCTTTGGGGGTCATCCCGCTGACAATACCGCCCCCTCCCACAGCAATATTACAATTCTTATGTGCCAAAAGGATGGTGGGACTGACTCCCTGGTATCCTCATCCCGCAGGATTGGTTCCATAGATCCCTG
>DCUS01000232.1:13968-14476 GCA_002327885.1 Syntrophaceae bacterium UBA2208 | reverse complement strand
CCTTTTCCTGTTCAGGGAGTTTCACACCACTACAGTTCACTAACCAGACAAGAGGGAGATGGAGGCGTTTTGCCATATCAGTCACTCTCAAGATATTTTCTGACTGACCAGCAATCCAGGCTCCGGCCATGACTTTATTATCGAAGCCGATGATGACAGCCCATTTTCCACTGATTTTACCCAGTCCATCCACCACGCCAGTCGTTCCAGATTCTTCATCCATTGGATCATAAAGTGTGTGTAAAGGACACCATGTGCCAGGATCCAACAAATATTCAAGCCTCTGGTAAACGGTCATCTCTCCTCTCTTATTAATTTCCTCTGTGGCCAGACCCGCTTTTTTCACTTTTTCCAAAGCTTCTGCAATTGTTTTTTCAACTTCTTTAATTTGTTTAACATTTTCTTCTGCCTTTTTAATCTGTTGCTCGGTCAAGGCTTTTCCGAAGTCAGTCATCTTTCCGAAATATGGTTTCATGAAGAATCCCTCCCGTTTTGGAATTAATGAATT
>DCUS01000232.1:13726-13914 GCA_002327885.1 Syntrophaceae bacterium UBA2208 | reverse complement strand
GTTGCGACGAGTATCATTGTCAATGCCATTATAACAGGCCAGATTATTTTTGAAGCGCAGGAAAGGGTAAAGGAGGATCTTAATACAGCCAGGTATGTTTATGCTTCAAAAGTGAAGGATATTGATCGGACGATACGTTGGACATCTATCCGGCATGTGCTAAAAAAGGGATTAAAAGAGAAAGATGT
>DCUS01000232.1:9812-13657 GCA_002327885.1 Syntrophaceae bacterium UBA2208 | reverse complement strand
ATAGCCCTGGAGAAAAAAGACATCTCCGGGACGCAGGTCCTCTCAGGAGATGAGTTGTCGAAGGAATCAAAGGCCCTGGCCAAGAAGGCCATTATCCAATCGATTCCCGTTCCCAAAGAAAAACCAACCAGAAAAATAGAGGAGACTTCCGGAATGGTACTGAAAGCAGCCCATCCCATTATTGATTTTGATGGAATGGTTTTGGGCGCGTTGACCGGAGGGGTGCTCCTCAACCGGAATTATGAGATTGTCGATGAGATTAAAAATATTGTTTTTAAAGATGCGAAATACAAGGGGAAGGACATTGGAACAGCCACCATCTTCTTAGATGACTTGAGAATATCGACCAATGTTATGGATAAGGAAGGGAATCGGGCGATTGGAACTCGAGCGATGAGAGAAGTTCAAGAGCAAGTCCTTGAAAAAGGGATGCCCTGGATTCATCGGGCGTTTGTCGTCGATGAATGGTATATTACGGCTTATGAACCCATCCGGGATGTTCGAGATAAAATTGTTGGAATCCTCTATGTGGGATTGATGGAAAGTAAATATGCAATGATGAAAGAAAGATTGATCCTGCTTTTCTTCTTGTTCTCCATGTCAGGGATGTTGATCGCCCTGACGATCTCCTTTCTCCTTTCTTATATGATGTTTAAAAAACAAGCTTAAAACAGCCTCCAATTATCCTCCCCCAGAGGTTATTCAGAGGGACCTTGGTTTTGATTCTCTTCATCTTCCTGAGGTTCTTTACTTCCGCCTCTTTTTAATNNCTAAGAAATTCGGAACCCCCATTTTTCTCAAAAAGTCTGAAAAATATTCAATCGTCTCCATCATTCTGATTTTTCAGCCCGAAGTGGCTTCGGACGAAATCAGTATCTTAACAGGGTGGCTCCCCAGGTAAAGCCTGCCCCAAAGGAATTCGCCAAAACCAGATCGCCGTGTTGGATCTTGCCGCTTCGGACAGCTTCATCCAGAGCGGTTGGGATAGAGGCCGCAGAGGTATTACCATATTTATGGACGGTGATAATCACTTTATCCGGAGGGATTTCAAGGCGCTTGGCGACTTCCTCCATGATCCGGATATTGGCCTGATGGGGGATAAACCAGTCTATTTTTTTGGCGGTGATTTTTTTTGACTCCATAATCTTGCGGGCCGCATCTACCATGGTGCGAATAGAATATTTAAAAACTTCATTTCCCTGCATTTTTACATATTGGAGGCCTTTATCCAGCATCTGATAGGAGGGAGGGATACGAGACCCCCCCCCGGGGACATAGAGGAGCTTCCAGAGGTCCCCATCAGAATAAATTTGAGTGGCCAGGATCTCTCCATATCGGTGTCCATTGGAATGAGTGAGGACCACCGCTCCTGCCCCATCCCCGAAGAGGACACAGGTAGACCGATCCTTATAGTCAATCCGATTGGAAACAATTTCCCCGCCCACTACAAGGACATAGCGGTGTGAACCATCCTGCATGAACTTCTGCGCGACGGCAAGGCCATAGATGAATGCTGGACAGGCTGCATTGATATCAAAGGCCACGGCATTTTTTGCTCCCAAACGATGCTGAACAATACAGGCTGCGGATGGACTTAACATATCTGCCGTAGAGGTTCCAATCACGATGAGGTCTAATTTTTTGGGAGAAAGTCCGGCCATCTCAAGAGCACGCTCTGATGCTGGAGTGGCAAGATCTGATATGGCCTGACCCGGTTCAATCATTCTGCGCGACCGGATTCCGGTACGGGTCACAATCCACTCATCTGAGGTATCCACCATTTTCTCGAAATAGGAGTTTGGAACTTCTCGTGTGGGAACAAAAGAACCTGTTCCCTTAATGCCTATCTTCTTCACGAAATGATTTTCCTTTAAAGGGAGTTAGGTAAAAAAGGGAAAAATATAACGTTTAATATTACCTAAAATTGAGGAGAAATCAAATAAATTATAGGATCATAAGAGAGGTTAGAGAACAGCGGATTATTTATAACAAGATACCATTGTTTAAAGAGGTTTCCAAGTACTACGCCACTAAATTTCGATCCAGAGATCGGTATTGGATGGCTTCGGAGAGATGGGCGGGTTGGATGTTGTCCTGGGCCTCGAGGTCGGCAATGGTTCGAGACACTTTCAAAATGCGTGTGTAAGCCCGGGCGCTTAAGCCGAATTTATCGATGGCCATTTCGAGGAGTTTCTGGCTTGGATCATCAATTTGGCAGAACTTCTTGATATGACGGTTCGTCATCTGAGCGTTACAGTATATCTTCAGCCCTTTAAACCGGTTGAGCTGAATTCTTCTGGCCGCATCGATCCGTCTCTTCATTTCTCTCGAAGGCTCTCCGGCTTCCCGACTGGCCAGGTCCCGGTACTTCACGGCAGGGACTTCGATATGAATATCGATTCGATCCATTAAGGGGCCGGAGATTTTTGAACGATAGCGTTGAATCTGGGGGATGGTACAATTGCATTCATTATTAGGGTCACTATAATAACCGCACGGGCAGGGGTTCATGGCCGCGACCAGCATAAAACGGGCTGGGTAGGTCAGGGAGGTGGCTACCCGGGAGATCGTCACTTTTTCCTCTTCTAAGGGTTGACGCATCACCTCCAGAACATTCTTCTTGAATTCAGGCAATTCGTCCAAGAAAAGAACCCCATTGTGGGAGAGGCTGACCTCCCCGGGCTTTGGGATCTGTCCTCCCCCAATGAGACCTGCATCGGAGATGGTGTGGTGAGGATTACGAAAGGGCCGGGTGACAATGAGAGAGCTATTTGGAGGAATCAATCCCATGACGCTATGAATTTTTGTAGTTTCGAGACTTTCCTCAAAATTCATATCCGGTAGAATGGTTGGGAGTCGCTTGGCCAGCATGGTTTTACCAGAACCGGGGGGGCCGATCATGATAATATTGTGGCCCCCGGCAGCGGCCACCTCCAAGCAGCGCTTCACATGTTCTTGGCCTTTTACATCATTAAAATCAACGGGATAATTCAATTCTGTCTTGAAGATCCCGTCCAGATCCACTGTCACCGGGGCGATGCAAAGATTTCCATTTAAAAATTGAACGCAATCAGAAAGAGTATCCAGCGGAAGAATCTCAATTCCCTTCACCACGGCTGCTTCCTTTGAATTATCCCTGGGGAGCAGGAGGCCTCGATATCCTGCATCTCTCGCAGCTACCGCTATAGGGAGTGTCCCTCTTATGGGTTTGACCTGTCCATCGAGAGAGAGTTCTCCTAAAATGAAATATTGATGTAGCTTCCCCTTTTGAACGATCTCTGTTGCCGCCAGAATGCCAATGGCCATGGGGAGGTCAAAGGCTGCGCCTTCTTTTTTGATATCCGCCGGAGCAAGATTGACAGTGATTCGTCTGGAAGGAAAATCATAACCGCAATTCTTGACAGCTGCCTTGACCCTGTCCTTGGATTCTTTGACTGCGCCCTCAGGAAGGCCGACTGTGGCGAAGGCTGGGAGTCCCTGGGCGATATCGATCTCCACCTCCACCACATAGGCATCGATTCCAAAAACCGCGCTGCTCAAGACCTTTGCTAACATAATTGATCTCACTTATACCAGAAAGGAAACGGTCAGACAAGTAGAATTATTGGCGATAAGATTTTTCTTCGACCTCCCTGCCCGATTCCCGGAAGCTTCCTCTGGAGAGCGAGGTATTACGGCTGAAAGCTGATTGGTGATAGCCAGAGTCCTATCTTTTAAATCTTGACAAAGAACAGTGTGGCCTTCATACTGGCAATGGAATGGAAGGCAGAGAACAGTGATCAGTAACCAGTGATTAGTGATCAGTTGGGAGAAGAGAATGCCTAAGGGAAGAGGGAACAAACAAC
>DCUS01000232.1:1399-9797 GCA_002327885.1 Syntrophaceae bacterium UBA2208 | reverse complement strand
GAATGGTGGAATAATGGAATATTGTCAAATAAAATAAAAGTTAAACACGTTGTTCCAATATTCCATACATAATTGATATTATTTCAGCTTCCATAGGGTGCCAGCGGGAGTGTCCTCTAAAACGATTCCTTTTGAAAGGAGATCATTTCGAATCTCGTCTGCCCTGTTATAGTTCTTTTCCTTTCTAACAAGATTCCTCTCCTCAATCAATTTAGAGATGGTCTCCTCTGAGATACCCAATTTTTTAATTCCTTCCTTTTTTTGATGATCAATATAGGAGGCAGGATCCTCACGAAAGAGTCCGAACACCCATCCTATTTTGGAAAAATGGTCAAACCCCTGCTTCAGCAAAGAGATGATCTCTTGAGTCGGATGGCCTCTTGAAATATCCAGAAGACTGTTTATATTTCTCTGGAGATCATAGAAATATCCCAGGGCCTCAGCGGCATTAAAATCGTCATCCATGGCTTCTTCAAACCTGGTTTGGAATGACGCAATGGCTTGACGGCAATTCTTGATCAGAGGAGAATCGAGTTTTTTCTGTGACAAGGGTTTTTTCTCTTCCTCTTGAATGGCATTCAAGGTGCTATAAAATCGATCCAGTCCCGATTTCGCATCGTTGAAACTTTCTTCTGAATAGTCCACAGGGCTGCGGTAATGGTGGGACAGAAAAAAGAGCCGGAGAACTTCCGGATGCCAATCTTTTAGGACTTCTTGGATGGTTAAGATGTTCCCGAGAGATTTGGACATCTTCTCCTTGTTGATATTCACAAAACCATTGTGAATCCAAAACCGGGCAAAAGGTTTTCCGGTGGCCGCTTCGGATTGGGCCACTTCATTTTCATGGTGGGGGAAAGTGAGGTCTCTCCCCCCGCCATGAATGTCAAAGGTTTCTCCCAGATATTTCTGGCTCATGACGGAACATTCGATGTGCCAGCCCGGTCTTCCTTTGCCCCAGGGACTTTCCCAGAAGGGTTCTCCGGGTTTGCTGGCTTTCCAGAGGGCAAAGTCGAGGGGATATTCTTTTTTTTCATCAATATCAACCCGAGCGCCGGCTTGCATATCCTCCAAATTCCTTTTGGAGAGTTTTCCATAACCCTTAAATTTCTCCACGGCGAAAAAGATATCTCCGCCGCTCTGATAGGCAAATCCTTTTTGAATAAGAGTTGAGATCAACCGGATCATTTCGGGGATATGCTCTGTGGCTTTAGGCTCAACGGAAGGTTTTTCAAGACCCAACTTCTCCATGTCGAGGTGAAATTCACCGATATATCTCTCCGCAATGGTTTTGCAATCCACTCCCTCCTCGTTGGCCCGTCTGATGATCTTGTCGTCAACATCGGTGAAGTTCCGGACAAAGGTGACGTCGTATCCACGATATCGAAAATAACGATAAATGGTATCGAAGACGATGGCGGAGCGCGCATGGCCAATATGGCAGAGGTCGTAGACCGTTACCCCGCAGACATACATCCCCACTTTTTTCCCGTCCAGAGGGACAAAATCTTCTTTTTTGCCAGTCAGAGTATTTTGGATGCGAATTCCCATAAGTCCATCCTAAAACGGAATAATGGAATCATGAAATGATGACGTGATGAAAACTGATTCTTTCTGAAAAACCCATTGTTCCAATATTCCAGATTTCTCAAGAAATCTCTAACGCCATTTTAATTCGACGGATGATTCTTTCCCTTCCAAGGAGAGGGAGGGTTTTCACCAACTCGGGTCCTTTCGTTTTTCCGGTCACCGCTGCCCGGAGAGGGGCATAGAGGTCTTTTCCCTTACATTCTGTCTTTTTTTCCAACTGAGGGAGCAAGGAAGATGGTTCATCTAATGTCGTTTCCTGTGAATCCTCCAAGACTTTGAGGACAGAACGAAGGGTCTCCCGATTTTTGGGATCCGACAACAAAGTCTGGGCGCCCTCCTCAAAAAAGAATTTTTCATCGAAGAAAATACCCAGGTATTCCTGTACCTGTGAGAGGACGACTAAATTTTCCTTTAGAATTCCGAAAATTTGGTTGAGCCACTGGCGATCGATTTGGTCGATTTGAATGCCGGCCTTTTCGAGGTAAGGAACTAACGCTTCAGCGAGTGGCCCTTCCTCCTTTTCCCTAATATAGTAACTGTTCAGCCACTCCAATTTTTTTCGGTTGTAAATGGGAGCACTTCTTGAAATATCTTGAATCGAGAATTCCTCAACCGTCTTGTTGAGTGGAAGAGTTTCTTTCCCGGAAGGAGACGACCAGCCTAAAAGAATAAGATAGTTCTGGAGCGCCTCGGGCAAAAAGCCTTCGTCTCGATATTGGGAAACAGCGGTAGCGCCATGGCGTTTGCTCAGTGGAGACCGGTCCGGTCCAAGGATCAGCGGGTGATGAGCAAAGACAGGAGGTTCCCAGGCCAGCGCCTGATAGAGGAGGATCTGTCGGGGAGTGTTGGAGAGATGGTCTTCCCCCCGGATGACATGAGTAATGCGCATTAAATGGTCATCCATGACACAGGCAAAATTATAGGAGGCCATTCCGTCTGAACGGACGATGATAAAATCACCGATGCCACCCGAATCGAAATTCATCTTTCCATGGATCAGGTCATCAAAATGGATCGATCCTGATCCCACATGAAATCGAAGGACGGGGTGAAGTCCGGACGACTCCATTTTGGCAATCTCTCCTTGGGTGAGGGAACGACACCGCCCATCGTAACGGGGCATCCTCCCTTTGGAAAGTTGTTCTTTCCTGAGCTTTTCGAGTCTTTCTTCGGAACAAAAGCATTTATAACTTTTTCCTTCTTGAAATAACCTATCGGCAAACTCCTGATAGATGGATAAACGTTGTGATTGACGATAGGGCCCCTCGGGTCCATCTTGGTTGGGACCTTCGTCCCAAATCATTCCCAGCCATTTCAAATCTTCGATGATCCGATCAATGGAGGCATCGGTGGACCTCTCTAAATCTGTGTCTTCAATACGCAGGACAAATGTTCCTTGATGACGTTTCGCAAAAAGAAAATTGAAAAGGGCAGTCCGGGCGTTTCCGATATGGAGAAGCCCGGTCGGGGCAGGGGCAAAGCGAACCCGAACATTAGACGTCATTTGAAACCCTCAAATGAATCGCATGAGGCATGGCGCATAGCTTAAAGAGTATCGGCGCTATGCTGTCATTTTTTTTCAACCAGGACTACGGCATAGGCAGCGATTCCTTCTTCCCTGCCGGTAAACCCGAGTCCTTCTGTCGTCGTGGCCTTTACATTCACGCTTCCCGCTTCAATCTCCAGGGCCTTTGCAATCTCCTTCACCATCCTGGGGATATTATCAGAGAGCTTAGGTTTCTGAGCCACAATGGTGGCATCAATATTAATTGGATGGAATCCCTTATCTCTGACCTTGCTCAGCGCCTTTTTCAAAAGAAGGGTGCTTTTGACATTCCGGTATTTGGGATCAGTATCCGGGAAATGTCTTCCGATGTCTCCCTCGGCGATGGCTCCCAGTAAGGCATCGCAGATAGCATGAGTGAGGACATCGGCATCCGAATGGCCCTTCAAACCAAATAAATATGGGATTTGTATTCCTCCCAAGATCAACGGCCGGCCTGAAACAAATGGATGGACATCATATCCAAAACCGACTCTCATCTTTTGGATCCTCCTGATGAACCTTCCTGGGTTAAGCTATTTATCTTGAGGAAAAGATTGGCCAGCAGCAGATCTTCCGAAGTGGTGATTTTGATGTTGGTATAAGATCCTGGCAGGATATGAACCTTTATCCCTAACCGTTCAACCAGAGAAGCGTCATCCGTCCCGATAAACCCATCTTCCGTGGCTCGATAGTAAGCCTCTTTGATCACTTTGGATTGAAAAGTTTGTGGGGTTTGAATCTGCCAGAGAGTCTCCCGATCCAATGTTTTGAGGACGGTTCCGTCCGAGCTTGAAATTTTCGTGGTATCTTTCACCGGAACACCTAAGATCACTGCCCCATGTCGTATGGCAGAGTGGATGGAGTCTTCAATCATGGGTTTGGTAACGAACGGTCGGACCCCATCATGAATGACCACAATATCCGCATCCTTTTTAAGAGCCTCCACTCCATTTTTCACAGACTCCTGCCTTCGCTTCCCCCCTGGAACGATTTGGGAAACCTTATTAAATTTATATTTTTCAATGACCTCTCTCAAGCAATAATCCATATCCTCCTGCCCAACCACCAGAAGGATCGAGCGAATGAGAGGGCAGGTCTCGAATTTATCAAGGGTGTGGGCGAGGATTGGCTTGTCATCGAGGAGGTAGAATTGCTTCTTCTGCCCTTCCATGAAGCGAACACCCTTCCCCGCAGAGACGATCACTGCATCGGTTTTCATGGTTCAACACTCAAGATACAAGGAATGAAGGAATACTGGCAAGCCCATCATTCCAATTTTCCCTGCCTACTGGCAGGCAGGCATTATTCCAAACTTCCAACATTCAAAATTCACTGTCCAGGGGGTAGTAATAATCCTTTCCCCTGGCTTCCCGAGTGGCTTCCTCTTTGAGGCGGGCGAAGATCATTCTTCCTGCAGGAGTTTGGAGAACGCTGGTGACAATGACATCAATCTGTTTGCCCATCTGCCTCCTTCCATTGTCGACGACAATCATCGTTCCATCATCCAGATAGGCCACTCCCTGTCCCATTTCTTTTCCCTCTTTGAGGATTTTGACATTAATTTCTTCTCCGGGGAGAACCACAGGTTTTATTGAATTGGCGAGCTCATTGATGTTCAACACCTCTATCCCCTGGAGCTCTGCCACTTTGTTGAGATTGGAGTCATTGGTGATGATTTTCCCCCGGACCTCTTTCGCCAATTCGATCAATTTCGAATCGACCTCTTTAACGGAAGGATAGTCCGTGTCCACAATTCGCACATCGACATTCGCCTGTTTCTGGATGTGGTGGAGAACTTCTAACCCCCTTTTTCCTCTCGTCCGTTTGATAGAATCCGAAGAATCAGCAATGTGCTGGAGTTCGTTCAGAACAAACTGAGGAATGATTAACGCCCCCTCGATAAAACCGGTTTCAGTGATGTCGGCGATGCGGCCATCGATGATGACGCTGGTATCCAAGATCTTTGCAATCCCGCCTTGAGGAACGGTTTTCGAAAAAGCTTTCCAACCAGGCAAATGAATTTCTTCTCCCTTCTTAAAGCCGACCCGCAGACCGAGGTACCCACAAACCCCATAAAATATGCCTAAAACGGAAAAAATGGTTTGTTGATCATTGGAGAGATTAGAGAAAAAAACATTAGAGAGGAGATTAGCCACCATGATGCCGAGGATCAATCCGACAAAGCCCCCTAAAAGATTTTTCAAAGGGATCTTTTTCAATCCTTTCTCGATCAGAAGGGTCAATGCCCCGAGGGAAAGTCCTCCGATGAACCCGAAGAGGGGAATGAGGGGAGAGGAAGAAATTCCCTGGGTTAAGGCATACCCGCTGATTCCGCAAATAAGAAATAATAAAATGCGTAGAATCCATGAACCCAAAGTATTCACCTCCTTTCCATGCATGATTAGTTTGAGAAGACATGTTTATGAAAAAGATAGTAACTCTGGAGAGCTTATGATCCAAAGATAGAATGGATCTCCCTCAAAATATCCGACTCTTTCACATTCCGGGCGATCGCCAATTCTTTGACCAGGAGATTTTTAGCCATATCCATAATTTTCCTTTCCCCGAAGGAAAGTTCTTTCTCTGTTTTCAGAAGATGAAGGTCCCGAAACACTTCAGCAATGCCATAGATCGATCCAGTGTTGATCTTTTCCATATATTCACGGTATCGCCGATTCCAGGTCTGATTATCGATGGTGACCTCCCGGTCCTTCAGGATCCCGATGACCTTTCGGACATCAATTTTTCGAATGACTCCTCTTAGCTTGGCCGCCTCCACATTGTCCCGAGGAATCATGATGGTCATCCCGTTTTCTAAGATTCGAAGAATAAAAAAGGTGTGTTCCCTTCCAGAGATCTGCTTGATTTCAATGGCCTCAATAACTCCTACCCCATGGCCCGGATAAACTGCTTTGTCGCCGATCTGGAACATAAAATCAAAACCTCCTTTCTGGCAAAAAGAAAAATGGCAATTTCAATTTGAGAATAAAGAATGCCATTGCAACGGGGGATGATTTCCCGGTGGGGCCGTTGGAATGATGACTCCCCCCACTTTTTATCCGCCTGCTCAGAAGGCCGTCGCTTTCACCGTAAATGAATGCAAGGTGGAGAACCCTCCATCGCCTTGCATGCAGGAAGACGCTTCGGCGGATTTCGCCGAAGCGATCAAAAAAACCACGGGGAAACCCGTAGGGCCGATTGAGAGAGGAGGAAAGCCATGCGGTGGATTTAGGTCCCTTCGCTTTTGGCCAGTTTCAAAACGTCATTTACATCGGGGGTTTTCCCTTGGATCAGTCTGCCCATTGAGGCGTCAATACCAAAGAAGGCCGAAATTTTAATTTTACCTTTAACCTCTCCTCTTTCTCCGGATCCGCCAGATCGAAATACATCCATAACATCTCCCACCCTAAGACCGGTTACTCTTCCAGCATTGATGTAAACCTCTTCACCCTCAACCTTGGCGATTCGACAAAACCAGTCCAGGCGATCCAATTCCGTTAAAAGGGATCGTCCCAGTTCGGAAATAGCGAAATCGATCGCCCTGATTTTGGCCTTCTCTTCCGAAAAAGTTCCTTTTTCCTTTGTGGCGACGAGGGGATTGCTGGCAGAGAGATGTTTAGAGGTCTTACCATGAAAGGTGTCCATAAGCCTCATGTCAATTTTAATAATGGCTGAAGCTATTCCCTCCGACTCCTTATCCGCCTTGGTAGCGAAGACATAGGGTCCTGAGAGTTGGCCGACCACAAGGGCATGGATTCCAAAAACTTCGTTAAGTAAATGGAGTACATTGGGCGTCTCCAGATCTTTCACGTCGACCCCTTTTTTTTCAAGAAATTCTTTGACCATTTGATAATCGACAAAAGAAACTTGATAAGACCTCCGGTTTACCTCTTTCATGAGCTTTTCGGCAACCCAATCTCCGAGCACCTCCTCCGTCACCGTCGTTCGATCATCAAAATGGGCGATCATGACTTTTTTCTTTAAAACTGAAGATGCAGGTTTCGAAGGAGAGACAAGTAAAACCTCCTCTTTTAAAGAAGGAGAGGTTTTTGTTGAGGCCACTGAAGGGCTCTTCTTCAATTCTTCCTTCCCGATGGATGGAGTGGTATAGTCTCCCTTATTGGCGAGGTATTCATTAACGGGAATATAGAGATATTTAGGTTGGCCTTTTCCCTCGGAGGCCCTTGCATTTGACACTTTGACGTATTCATGCTTATCAATAATGATTACTTCTTTGTCCTGTAATTCTTTTTGTTTTGCCATGTGAGGGGGTCTCTTTTTGAGCGGAAACCATGATGGCATGGAGCAAGCAAAAACGAGAAGAAGAATGGGAAGAAGGAGGATTATGAAAAAGCGAGGGATGGTTTCTCTTAGATTCATTTTTTCACTTTTTGCAACTGATATAAATATACACTAAAATTGTGAGAAAATCAATCCCTGGGCTTACAATTTTTGAGAGGGTTTTTCACGAGGAAAAGAAAAGCTGAAGCAGATAAAGGCGCTATAAATTCAAGTCGTTATGGGTAAATGTATGGCCCAGGAGGTCGATAGGGGATCCAGGCTTTTGAAATAGATTAGTTTTTAGCGGAGCGTTGAAAAATAATTTACTATTTTTTGAAGATCTTCAGGGGTGTCGACGCAGATGGGTTCATAATTGACAGGGGTGACTTTAATACGATAACCATTTTCCAGGGCCCTCAGCTGTTCAAGTTTCTCAAGTTTTTCCAAAGGGGTAGGTTTCATTTTAGAAAAGGTTAATAGGAATTTTCGACGGAAAACATAGACGCCGATGTGTTTGAACACTCTCTGAGGAAGTGGCCTACTGGTTCCAAAGGGGCGGGATTCGAGCCGTCCAATGTTTAGATCCCGGGGAAAGGGAATAGGGGAGCGAGAGAAATAAAGGGCAAAGTTTTTTTGGTCCACCACGACTTTCACGATATGAGGATTGAGCCAATCTCTCACCTCCTCAATTCTGGTCATGAGGGTGGACATCGGGAGCGTGTCATCCGAGAGAAGGGGACGGATGGCCTTATCAAGAATACTTCCCGTGATCAAAGGTTCATCTCCCTGGACATTGACGATGATATCGGATTTGAGTTTTTGGGAGACCTCTGCCACCCGGTCCGTTCCAGTGAAATGCGTGGGGGAGGTCATCATGGCTTTCCCGCCAAAGGATTTAACTGCATCTAAAATTCTCTGATCGTCTGTGGCAACAATTACCTCTTCAATTAATTTCGATTGAAGCACTCCCTCGTAGACATGCCG
>DCUS01000232.1:0-1323 GCA_002327885.1 Syntrophaceae bacterium UBA2208 | reverse complement strand
TTTTTGGGGAACGGAGGGGGACCGGGAATTTAACGTGAATTTGTGAGATTCTTGCTTTACTATCTTGCTCTCAAAATAAAATATTCTCTTGCAAACAGATTGTTCTAATGATAACTAATCCTTTGAATGAAAGGGTTCACTTTATCCACGGTCATTCGTTTTATTCGTCCCCTATGGAAACTGGAGAAAAAGTAAATAGAGGCCTTAAGGCACTTGAAGAAAAGGTGTTTCACCCGGGGCGATGCGCTGCCTGTGGAGCTTGCCTCTCCCTGTGTCCCTATCTCCGTTCATGGAAAGGGAGGGTGATAAAACTCGATGATTGCAATCTGGAGGAGGGGCGTTGTTTTGCTTACTGCCCCCGATCAGAATTCGACTTAGATGACGTCTATCGGGGGATATTTGGAAAAAATTACGTTGAGATTGAAATAGGACCCGTGAGAAAGATCCTGGCGGCCCGAGCCAAGGATCCGCTCTTTAGGAAAAAGGCTCAGACTGGGGGGGTCGTCTCAGCGTTTGTCGACTTTGCCTTACGAGAAAAGATGATTCAGGCTGGAATTCTGGCTCCCCGCGATGGAGATCTTCTGCCTCAAGGGCGAATTATTAGAGGCCGAAAAGGAATCCTCAGCGCCGCAGGCTCAAGTTATGTTTCCGGTCCCACCCTGGAGGCCTTGAATAGAGGTCCCTGGAAAGGAGGGGAGCAGATCGGGATCGTGGGTTTGCCATGCCAGGTGCTCGCCTTNNATGAAAACCTCAAAGCTTGAGAAGAAGACTCCGATCGATCGAGTGGCTTTGGTGATAGGCCTCTTCTGCACCTGGGCTCTCGATTACAAACCCTTTATGGCTTTCTTGTATGAAAGAATAACCGGTCACTCTGTCAAAAAGTTGAATATCACACCACCGCCGGAGAGGATACTGGAAGTGACAGCCGGAAAAAAAATATACCGAATACCTGTCGATGACATACGCTCTTTTATCAGGCCGAGTTGCAAGGTGTGTCTCGACATGACCGCTGAGCTATCCGACATTTCTGTNNGGCACCGTCGAAGGCAAGGAAGGTTGGAACACAGTGATTATTCGAACGGCTGCAGGTGAAAGTCTTCTAAAAGGGGCTAAGAAAGCAGGTGTGATTGAAACACGGCCTTTGCCGAAGTCTAACCTGAATCATCTTAAGGAAGCATCGCTCCTCAAGAAAAGGCGAGCTCTCGATGCCCTCGATGAAAAGGGGGAGATCGAGAAAGCCTACTTTCATCTCTCAGCCAATTTGATCAAACGCATCCTTTTGCAAACAAAGGGTATTACGACATGAAGTCTATCGCTCAGAAT
>DCUS01000193.1 GCA_002327885.1 Syntrophaceae bacterium UBA2208 | reverse complement strand
AGGGTTGCCTCCATTGATATCGGGACCAATACCATTCTCCTCCTCATCGCAGAAGTGGAAAGAGGGGAAATTCATCCCCTTTTTGAAATGGAAACCGTTGTTCGATTGGGCGAGGGAATTCATAAAAACAAAATTCTTTTGAACGAGGCAATGGAGAGAGGCATCCAAACATTGTCTCAATATTTAAAACGATGCCGGGCGATGGAGATTGAGAAAATCTTTGCCGCAGGGACGAGCGCACTTCGAGAAGCCAAAAACTCCGGGGATTTCTTAAACCGGGCCAAAGAAAAACTCAACCTCTCCATTGAAGTCATCTCTGAAGAAGAAGAGGCCCATCTCTCCTTCTTAGCTGTGGTCAGGGATCTTGAGAGAGTAAACCCCGTTAGAAATTCCAGCCGCCGCGACTTGAAACCGAACGGAACATTCAACCCCGCTACAGAGAAGTCGGGCATTATCTCTAACGGGGTAAAAACACCTATCCTGGTCGTAGATGTTGGAGGAGGAAGTTCGGAGTTCATCCTTGGCAAGGGGGATCAGATTCACCGATGGATAAGCCTCCCACTCGGGTCCGTCCGTTTGACGGAACAGTTTCTCCATTCCAATCCTGTTCAGGATGAAGAAATGGAGAAGATGGAGAAGAAAATTCGAGAACAGCTTGTTCATATTCCCCATTCACAAGAACCTTTCTTGATGGTTGCCGTCGGGGGAACCGCCACCACCTTAGCCTCTGTGGAGCAAGGTCTGGATGAATTTATCCCCGAAAAGATCCGCCATTTTGTCTTGAAAAGGGACGAGCTCGAAAAGCAGCTTCGCCTTTACCGATCCAAAACCATTGAAGAGAGAAAAAAAATATCCGGTCTTCCCGGTGCAAGATCCGATGTTATCCTGGGAGGGGGAATGATCCTTTATCTGGCCATGGAGGAGCTCAATTGCCCCTCTGTTTTGATCAGTTGCCATGGGGTGAGATACGGCCTCCTTTATAAGAAACTTAACCTCTGAGGTTCGCTTGTTGAAAGGAGAAGGTTCGGGGAGGAACGTCATTGATCACATCAATGCGCCTGGGAGGATTATTTAAAATAGTGATAGAGCATATCCACCCGGCCATGTTTAATCAAATACATGCCGGAAAACTTCATCACCTCCCGGATCTTTGCTTTATAAGCACTATGGTAACATTGGGTTTCACATTTCTTGCACATCGGCTTGGGATCGTGAGGGCATTTCAGCCTCATGGTTAAACCATAAGTGAGAAGACGCGTACATTCCGAACAAAGGGCGATTTCCTTCCTCTCGATTTTTTTGATATCGAACAGCTTGAAAGCAAAAGGGACTTTCTCTCCACTGTGATTTTCTCTGCAATAGATCCCCGCAAACTTCATCAGTATTCGGATATCCTCTTTTTCCTTTTTTAAAAATTCTCTTTGCTTCACCTTCTTTTACCCTCTTTCCTCCTTAACCCAGGAAATGGATATTAAACTATTTTTTGTCCCTCCGCTAACCAACCTTTGTTTAGGTATCTCTTGAATATTAAGAAAGCCTGTAAGAATTGCGAGAAATTCATAGACCACCAGACTGATGCAGGCCCAAATCCGAGGAGTACGACAAAAATGAAACTCAAGGGAATTCTCACCACCCACACGCTGAAAGCAACCCTCGTCATGACACTTCTGGTATCCCCTGCTCCAGCCAACCCCCCACCCAAAATAATTCCCCAAGCCATGAAGGGTTCACTGACCATACTGATGTAGAGGTATCTGACGCTTTCTCTGATTACGATCTCGTTGGTCGATAAAAATGAAACAATCCATCGAGCATTTAATATCACGGCGACCACCATCATGGTAATGAGGAATACCCCAATCCCAGCGGTAATGATTCCGCTTCGAAAAGCTTCTTCCTGTTTGTTTTCTCCTAATAAATTCCCCACGACCACGGCATTCGCCATATTAAATCCAAAAACCGGAAGATAGATGGCTGACTCAATTCGGAGACCCGCGGTCAGAGCGGCGAGGATTTCCACTTTATTTTGAGGCAAAGCACTTAAAATCAAAAAGAGGACCATCGAAGAGAGTTGCCATAAGACCTGAAGCAATCCGATGGGCCAACCGATAGCAACCATCTTCTTTACCGCATTCATAGAAAAATGTTTTTTACCGGACATGACTTTTCTGACATAGACCAAATTGATCAAGCTCCCGATGAAGACACTCGAAGCAGTCGCCGCCGCAATCCCCCTGAAGCCGAGGGGAGTATAAAATACCAGGAAAAAATCGAGAACGATGTTCATCGTGCACACCAACGCCATTGTTTTCAATGACCTTTTGACCATCTGACAGGACCTCAGGATTCCGTTCCCGTTGATGAGAACGTAATGAAAAAGTAACCCCGATGCATAGAGTTCAATGAGAGGGATCGCAGAATGTTTGAGTTCCTCAGGAATATTGAGTAGCCGGATCATTTCAGGGCTAAAAAAGATACCCGCCACAGTCAGGACAACTCCGGCCCCCACAGCGGTCGCAAGAGAAGAAAAGATGGCCCTGGTCAGTTCGGTTTTATCTCCGGAAGTGTATAATCTGGAGACCAGAGAGACGGTGCCCACGGTTAGGGCATTGGCGATCACGATAAAGATAAAATAGAGCTGAATGACAAAACCGTAGGCCGCTTGAATCTCTTTACTTACTTTCCCTGCAATATAAACATCCGTTAGGCCGATCAGAAACTCAAAAACCATGATCAATATCAAAGGCCAACTGACTGACCAGCTTCGGGAAAGGTAAGACCCAATATTTTCTCTGTCGAATAACCGGACAAATCTGATCAATATTTCTCTCCCGGTGCTAAAATTACAAATTTAAGAATGACGAATTCAGGACCTAAGCTTAACCCATTTACCGACAATTTCTCAATTTATCAATTTCATCTTTCCTTTTATTCCTGAATAAGTTAGTTATTATTTTTGGACGTTACATGGAAATGTTTTTTAGAAGGGAAACCGTTTTATGAATTTCTTTTTCGAACCAAAGGGAATCGCAGTGGTCGGGGCTACCTTAGAACCCAATCAGGGCGGCCAATTTTTAGTCGTCAATCTCAGCCTCGGTTATCACGGACCCATTTATCCCGTCAATCCCAAGTATGATGAAATTTTTGGTTTGAAATGTTATCCGAGGGTTTCAAGTATAGAAGGCTCTTTAGATCTTGCATTGATTTTTGTCCCGGCCCAGGCAGTGCCTCAGGTATTGGAGGACTGTATTGCAAAAGGAGTACGCGGAGCCATTGTGGAATCCGGTGGGTTCGCCGAAATAGGTCCGGAGGGAAAGGCCTTGCAGGACCGATGTCTTGAGATCGCCCGGAAAGGAAACCTTCGAATATGGGGACCGAACTGTATGGGCCTCATTGACGCCACAAGGCAATATGTTTTTTCATTTATTGCTCCTGATGCCTGGCAAGGAGTGATGAATCCGGGCCATGTCTCTCTCATCGTTCAGAGTGGCCTACTTTCTGCGGGATTTGTGACAACCCTGATGGGAAATAAAACGCTCGGACTCGCCAAGGTTTGTTCGATCGGGAACAAAAGCGATGTCGATGAGACCGAACTTCTGGAATACTTCCTTAAAGACCCTGCAACCGAAGTCATTGCTTTCTATTTAGAATCCTTTGTCAAAGGACGCCGTTTTTTTGAACTGGCCGCCTCAGCGGACAAACCCATCGTCGTCCTGAAAGGAGGAAAAAGCCCTCTGGGTGCGGAGGCGTCCGTCAGCCACACGGCTTCACTGGCCGGTAATTACGAACTGATTAACGGAGTGTTGAAACAGGCCGGGATCCATCAGGCAGAGGACTTTTTTGAGATGGTCGATATCGCCCGGAGTCTTGAAAGAGGTTTTTATCTCCAATCTCCTCCCGATCGGAAACCCAGGATCGCTATTTTGAGTTACAGCGGGGCGGCAGGAATTGTCACGGCGGATCATATGGAAAAATATGGGTTGACCTTAGCCTGTTTATCCCCTCACACTCAGAAACGACTCGAAGAATTGTCTCCCGCCTGGATGCCTGTCAGGAATCCGGTGGATTATTGGCCAGCCATGGAAAAGTATGGGCCTGTTCTGACCTATAAACACGCCATTGAGGCTCTCCATAATGATCCGGAAGTGGATGGAATCATCGTTCATCTATTTGCGGGATTCGGAGTCTGGTTTTTAAACATGAAAGAGATCATGGTGGATATCAAGAAACCTCGAAAACCCATTTTATTCTGGCTGATAGGACCTGAAAAAGGCAGGGAACCCACCCGATTGGATTTGGAAGAAGAAGGCTGGCCGACTTTTTCCGAGATTCATCGCACGGTCAAAGTGATGGCCAGCCTCTTTGAAGGGCCACGGAGAAGAAGCAGACATTCTGAAATTTCTCAACTCGATTTTCCGAATTCTGTGTTCTTCGGGGAACTCGCACACCGCGCAAATGGACCAACACCTAAGATTTTAGATGAGTTTGAGTCTAAAAAATGGCTTGAGGCTCTGGGGCTCAAGGTGGTCAGAGAGGTTGTCGTCAAAGACCTTCAGGAGTCCCTCAGAGCCGCTAACCGTACGGGTTATCCGGTTGTTCTGAAAGGAAGGGCCGAAGGGCAGGTTCATAAAACTGAGGCCGGACTGGTAAAGTTGAACCTGATGAATGCTGACCAGGTAAAATCGGCTTATCAAGAGATGGTGGATCATAAAAGCGAGATCAAATCCTTTTTGATTCAGCCCATGCTGAAAGGTGATTTTGAACTCATTGCAGGAATCGTAAGGGACCCTCAATTCGGTCCCACCGTCATGCTTGGGTTAGGGGGAGTCTGGGCAGAGGTTTACAAGGATGTGGTTTTCAGAATGGCTCCAATTAAAAAGGAAGAGATATTTGAAATGGTCTCGGATTTAAAAGGACATGCTTTACTGAAAGGATACCGGAGTTCAAAACCGGTAAATATGGAAAGCCTTGCCGATTGGTTGATCAAGTTAGGATGGCTCGCATTGACTTTTGAAAAAATTAAAGAGGTGGATGTCAACCCCCTCTTGATTGTTGATGGCGAACCAATCGCTGTGGACGCCACCATTATTTTAACGTGACTCTATTATTTTGTTATTACAAGCGTTAAAACATCTCATCGATATGATCTAAAAGATAGTCCCCCCATTCGTCGACACTCTTGGAAAGAATATGCACCATTTTGTTTTTTCTTATCACTTCGGCTCGCATTTGTTTATTATGACAGAGGTCCGTGCTCAACATCCCCTGAAGAAAAGTCCAGAAATACTTTTCCCCCGGGAGAATCTTCCCGTTCACCAGTTCAAATGGAAAATGTCGCTCAAGATAGCTGGATTGGGCATGCTTCCCTATCTCAAAATGATTCATCTCATCCCTGGCGCCCATAGAAAGTGAAAAAAAACTCATCAAAAACCTGTGCGCCCTGAAAGGGTCCCCTGGGAAGACGCCTCTTATTAACCTTTTCCTTAAAAAAAATTTCCCCTGCTCCCTCCCTGCCTTTTTTAAAGAGGCCGTGCCATATTTTATCTGGTAATCTTCGGCAGCCCGGTTAAATTCTGAAACCTCTATTGAAGAAAGGAGCGGCCGTTGGATGAACGTCCATAAATTGGGAGGGGTGATTCCCAGTTTTCTGAGGGCATCCTTCGGAAAATAAATCCTTCTCTTCAGGCCTTCTCCATAGAATCTTCTCCTCAAGGGCCCCCGGATTGCAAAAAGTTCCAAATAAGGAAAGATCCCATAATTGAAAGCAGAAGCGATGACATAATCCTTCAATCCCATAGAAGTTCTCTCTGGATACCATCTTTGGGTTTACATTTTCAACCCGGAGGCTAATTCAACCAAGGCTTCACGATTTAAGATTGAGATTTTATTTTTTTTGACATCAATCATTCTCTTGGCCTTCATTTTTGACAAGGTCCTCGAAAGAGTCTCGCTGATCGTCCCCAACTTTGACGCCAGTTGAGTTTTACTTAAATCCAATTCAACCTCCCCGGGGTTTTTCCCTTCTTTCGAACATTTCAGGGAGAGGTCGATCAGGTATTTTGCAATTCTCGAGGAGACCTCCTTAAGGGAAAGTTCTTCGATCAACGACGCAAATCTTCTTAAAAAAAGGGAAAGGGAAACGATCATATTGATACTCAGCTGGGGATTTTTCTCGACCAGCTGGATAAAATCTCTTTTGGGAAAAAAGGCAAGTTGACTGTCTACTAAAGCCTCTGCAAATGCGGGGTAACTCCCTTCAAGAAAGAGAGCTGCTTCAGCAAAGGCATCCGGTGTGGAGACGACATGAAGGATCTGTTCCTTGCCTTCCGGTGAAATTTTATAGAGCTTCACTTTCCCGGAGAGGATGACATAAAATCCCTTTGCTTCCTCCCCATCGGAGAAGAGAACCTCTTTTTTCCCAACCTGCCTGAGTTTGGCAATGGCCTTGATCCTCTTCAGGTCTTCTTCCTTCAAGCCGGCAAAAAGGGGACATCTTTTTAATAGTTCGGTGGACATGCAACCCCCCAAAGCGGATGGTGGATTTTCTTATGACGGCTGCGTTATCCCTGTCTGCCGGCCCCGCCCGATGCGGGTAAAACCCGACCACAGGACAAAACAGGCACCATCAGCCACTATTCTTTATTCTTTGGCAAAACCGTTATTTTCTGTGGAATCTACAGTTTTTAAACCATTTTTTCAAGAAAAAAAAGGGGCTCTCCTTCTCTTTTTGAAAATTCATAAATGATTTCAATGGGTTGATAAATCACGATACGCCCCAATCCCATCCTTATCAATGGGCCTCACATAAACTCATAATATTGAAATAAAAGAAAGATTATGTTAATCTCCTTACAAATCGTCATTGGAGAAAAATTTTTGAGTTCTCTTTCTAAAAACCTATTTTTCTGGGCAATCATTGCCATTATCATGGTCTTCCTGTTCAAATTTTTTTATGGGACCCCCCGCCAAACGGTTTTAGATAAAAATTATTCCGATTTTATTTCGGCAGTGGAGAACAATCGGGTTCAGAAGGTAGAGACTCAGGGAAGAAATATTACCTGGATAGATACAGAAGGAAAACTTTTTAAAACCTACGCCCCTGAAGACCCCGAGATGATTAAACTTCTCAGAGACAAGAAGGTAATCATCGATGCAAAGAGAGAAGAGGATTCTCCTTTTTGGAATATACTCATCAATTGGTTTCCGATGATTCTTTTAATCGGGGTCTGGCTCTTCTTCATGAGACAGATGCAGATCGGTGGAGGGAAGGCTCTCTCCTTTGGAAAAAGCAAGGCTAAAATTCTGACGAAAGAACTCCATCAGATAACCTTTGAAAATGTCGCTGGAATTGAAGAAGCGAAAGACGAACTGGAGGAGATCATTGACTTTCTTAGGGATCCCAAAAAATTTACAAAGCTTGGCGGAAGAATCCCAAAGGGAGTTCTTCTCATCGGTTCCCCCGGAACGGGCAAAACACTTCTGGCCCGGGCGATTGCAGGCGAAGCCGATGTCCCCTTCTTCAGTATTAGCGGTTCTGATTTTGTCGAGATGTTTGTAGGAGTTGGGGCTTCCCGGGTTCGCGACCTTTTTCTTCAAGGGAAACGCAATGCACCTTGTATCATCTTCATCGACGAAATCGATGCAGTCGGAAGACATCGAGGAGCTGGCTTGGGTGGGGGGCATGATGAGCGTGAGCAAACGTTGAATCAATTGCTTGTTGAAATGGATGGCTTTGAATCGAACGAAGGTGTCATCTTGATCGCGGCGACAAACCGACCGGATGTTTTAGACCCTGCCCTGCTCAGACCAGGCCGTTTTGACCGCCAAGTCGTTGTCCCCGTTCCCGATGTGAAGGGAAGAGAGGAAATTCTAAAGGTCCACTCCAAACGCGCACCATTAGCTGAGGATGTCAATCTTACCCTCCTGGCCAGAGGAACTCCTGGATTTACTGGAGCTGATCTGGAAAACCTCGTAAACGAAGCGGCTTTATTGGCTGCTCGGTTGGGCAAGGAAAAGGTTGAGATGACTGACCTCGAACAGGCCAAAGATAAAGTCATGATGGGTGTCGAACGGAAATCCATGATCATTCCCCTTGAAGAGCGAAAAATTACAGCTTATCACGAGGCAGGCCATACTTTAGTCGCCAAGATGATCCCTGGGACAGACCCCATCCATAAAGTGACGATCATCCCAAGAGGCCGAGCCCTGGGCATTACTCAGCAACTTCCAATTGATGAAAAGCATACCTATCCAAAAGGCTACCTCCTGAACAATATTGCAATCATGATGGGAGGAAGGGTAGCAGAAGAATTGGTGTTGAACAGTCAAACCACAGGAGCCGGGAATGACATCGAACGTTCCACAGAAATTGCCAGGAAAATGGTATGCGAATGGGGAATGAGCGAAAACCTTGGTCCTTTGGCCTACGGTAAAAAAGAAGAACAGATTTTCTTGGGAAGAGAGTTTGCCCAGCACCGGGATTATAGTGAAGACACAGCTCGGTTGATCGACAGTGAAATCAAGGCCATTGTCACCCAGGGTCATGAAAGGGCCAAAGACATCATCCAGACAAATATAACCATACTCCATAAATTGGCGAATACTCTTCTTGAAAAAGAGGTCCTCGACGGGAATCAGATCGAAGCCATTATAAAGGGTGAGATGGTTTAGTTCTTTTCAACTCTCCTCCAAAAAAGAATGAACCTGATTCGATGCCTTCACATTACAAATGCCAGCGAAGCTATTCATCAAATGAAAGCGGTGGGAGTTGACCCGACAGGCATTAAGTTAATGGAAAGAAAGTCCCTTCATTTAAATCTCAAGGTGGAAGGGATCGATCCGCGAACAGCCAATCTCCTCAAACAAGAAATGCTCTCTCTGGGCGGGGATGTTGCGGTCGACGGAAGGGGACTCGATTGCAGCGCCCGGCAGACCGATGCTCTAATCATGGGGACTCAAAAACATCTGGAAAAATTGATCCTCAAATTAGAACAATATCCAGACCTTCAATCTCTTGGACAATCCATAAAAGAAACAATTAAAAACATTTCTAAAATCCAATATGCCATACGCTGCCGGAAAAAGACATTGACACTTGGAAAACGAACACTTTTGATGGGAGTTCTCAATGTCACACCGGATTCTTTTTCAGATGGGGGGCTCTTTTTCGAAAAAGAAAAAGCAATCGCTCATGGAATAAGTATGGTTGAAGAAGGAGCAGATATCATAGATATTGGAGGGGAGTCAACACGACCGGGTTCAAAGCCCCTTGAGTTAGAAGAAGAACTTCGTCGGGTCATTCCCGTCATAGGAACTTTAGCCAAGGAAACGGATGCGCCCATTTCCATTGATACCTATAAATCAGCTGTGGCACAAAGAGCAATTGATGCAGGAGCTCAAATCATCAATGATATCAGCGCATTACGGTTTGACCCAACCCTGGCGCAAGTGGCGGCCAGAGAGAAAACCCCTCTCATTCTTATGCATATCCGCGGAACTCCGGAAACGATGCAAAAGAATGTTTATTATGAATCCCTATTCTCTGAAATACTGCAATATCTTAAAACCTCCATACAAATGGCAGAATCTGCTGGAGTTGATCCCCGGCAGATCATCGTTGACCCTGGAATTGGCTTTGGAAAAACTGTTCGGGACAATCTCCTTATTATTAAAAATCTATATGAATTTCGGATACTTGGGAAGCCAATCCTTTTAGGGACATCTCGAAAGAGTTTTATCGGAAAGCTTCTAAATGAAACGGTCGGGGGTCGACTGGAAGGAACACTCTCAAGCATTGCTATTGGCGCTCTCAACGGGGCTCATATTATCCGGTCTCACGATGTGCTTCAAGCAAAAAAAGCAATCGCAGTAGCAGATGCCATACGTCTTTCGGAGGGATATAACACCCCCATTGGCTAAGGACGAATAAGAACAATTCATAAATTATTTAGGGAGTAAAGGTAGGGGGGGTAAGGGTTTAAGTCCCACTGCAATTTTAATTTTTCAGGGAGGAACTTCATGCCAAGATTGGGAGTCAATATTGATCATGTCGCGACAGTCAGACAGGCCAGGGGAGTCATATATCCAGATCCTGTCACTGCCGCAGGTATTGTAGAATTGGCCGGAGCCGATGGGATTGTGTGTCATTTGCGGGAGGATCGCCGTCACATTCAAGATCGAGATCTCCGAATACTTAGAGAAATCATTCAAACTCGTTTGAATTTAGAAATGGCTGCCACCGAGGAAATGGTTCGCATTGCCTTGGCTACCAAGCCAGATATCGTCACACTCGTTCCAGAAAAAAGAGAGGAACTGACCACAGAAGGCGGCCTCGATGTCATCAAATTCTTCCCCTCCCTCAAAAAGGCAATCCAACGACTGCATAAGGGCGGGATCCCGGTCAGCCTTTTTGTCGATCCAAAAAAAGAACAGATCAAGGCTTCCGAAGAAACAGGCGCCGAGACCATTGAAATACATACCGGTCATTACTGCAATGCAGAGACCCTTTCTCGGGAAGATGAAGAGTTGAAAAGGATTCTCGATGCGGTCGCGGAGGCCTCTCATCGCAACCTTCAAATCGCAGCAGGGCATGGTCTTAACTACGTAAATGTACGACGGATTGCAGAAATAAAGGAAATCGAAGAACTCAATATCGGCCATAGCATTATCGGACGGGCGGTTCTGGTGGGCATGGATCAAGCCGTTCGGGAAATGATCGCCCTCATCCGATGATAAGAGTTCCGGGTTCGGAATTAGGAATTAAAAAATTAAAACCAAAAACTCTAAACGAAGCACTCCGAACTAAACGCTCCGAACTATTATGGTGGTTGGAACAGGGATTGACATTGTGAATATTGATCGGATCGAACGTGTGATGACTCGATGGGGAGATCTTTTCCTCAGTCGTGTTTTCACCGAGAAAGAGATCGTTTGGTGTCAACGGCGAAATCGGCCCGCTGAATGCTTTGCCACTCGATTTGCGGCAAAAGAGGCGTTTCTCAAAGCCATTGGTTGGGGGCTTCGAAACGGTATCCAATGGACGGATATCGAAGTGGAGAACGATCCCATGGGGAAACCATTGCTCTCCCTCCATCGAAAGGCAAAGGAGGCTCTCAAAACCCTCCGAATCGAAAAGGCTCTTCTCACCCTTTCCCACGACCGACCCTACGCCGTGGCCCATGTGCTATTAGAGGAAAGAAATGATGAAAGTAGCGACTGCTGAACAGATGCAAGAACTGGATCGAAAGGCCATCGAGGCCTATCGAATACCAGGGGTTGTCCTGATGGAAAACGCAGGAAGGGGGGCCGCAGAGGTCATCTGTAATACCTTCCCTGATATCCATAAGAAGAAGATAGCCATCATCGCTGGCAAAGGGAACAATGGAGGAGACGGATTTGTGATCGCTCGCTATCTTTTGAATCAAGGAATTTCCGTGAGAGTCTACCTCCTCACCGATCCGAAAGGTCTGAGAGGGGATGCAGAGACAAATTTCAGCATCCTCCACCGTATGAAAGGGGACGTTATCCCTATCCCCTCCGCGAAAGACTACCAAAAAATAAAAAAGGATTTAGAAAAATTTGACATCCTGGTGGACGGAATTTTTGGCACGGGGCTCGATGCGGAAGTCAGAGGTTATTATAGAGAGGTCATTGACCATCTCAATACACTTCAAAGGCCTATCGTGGCCGTTGACATCCCTTCCGGGTTGGATGCTGATACAGGCAAACCGCTGGGCACCGCCGTTCGGGCCTCCTTGACCGTCACCTTTGGTTTGCCCAAAATAGGGCATCTCGTCTCTCCGGGGCTTAATTATGTGGGAAAGGTAAAAGTCATTGATATCGGCATTCCCAAGAAATTGTTGGAGGAGGAAAAAATTCCAACCTATCTTTTGGAAGAAAAAGAAATCCAAACGTACTTGTCCCTTCCCCGCCATCCAGATACCCATAAAGGGGATTATGGTCACCTTCTCGTGATCGCGGGTTCCGTTGGTAAGACCGGAGCGGCAGCCATGGCTTCTCAAGCAGCTCTAAAAATGGGAGCAGGTCTGGTCACCCTGGCCATTCCAAAGAGCCTCAATCCTATCATGGAGATGAAACTGACAGAGGTGATGACAGAACCTCTGCCGGAAACCCCCAAACAAACTCTCAGCCTCAGAGCTTTCAGCTCGATTGTCCGCCTCTGCGAAAACAAAAGAGCTGTGATCATTGGCCCCGGGCTTGGAACGTTTAAAGAAACACAATCGCTCGTCCTCAAATTGATTAGAGCGTTGAATCTCCCCATCATCTTAGATGCCGACGGATTGACCGCTTTGGCGATACAACCTAAAATACTTCCTACCACCAATCGCTCCCTCATCCTAACCCCTCATCCAGGGGAGATGGCAAGACTGATTCGATCCACGGTCAAAGAAGTTTTAGAAGATCGGATTGGACTCAGCAGAGATTTCTCTCAATCGCATCATGTTCATCTCATCCTTAAAGGGCATCCCACCCTGATTACGACCCCCAAGGGAGAAACCTTTATCAACTCTACGGGCAATCCGGGGATGGCCTCGGGAGGAACGGGGGATGTGCTTACCGGAATGATCGGGGGGTTGATCTGCCAGGGATTTGACATCCTCTCCTCTCTCCAAATAGCCGTCTATCTCCATGGAAAAGCGGGGGATGAAGGAGTGAAAGAAGTGGGAGAGAAATCCTTAATCGCAACGGACATCATTCAAAAAATTCCCGCCCTCCTCACGGGAAGGATTTGATTCCAGATTAAAAGTCTGTTAGGATTTTTTATTATTAACTGCCGATTCCAAACGTCAACAATTGAACTCCCCGGCATTCATGCGGGGGCTTTTTTAGCTTAAATGCCTGCCCACTGCTGGAAAGCACAAGCAGGGGTGGATGCTGAGTGTCCGTTTCTTTCCATTCCTGAGGAACGGGTGCGGGGTGCCATGAAATAGTTCAACATGAATCGGAATCGCCTGACCCTTTTACATGAGAGTGGAGTTGACCATGGATATGAGGAGTGAGATTAAAAAATTAGCCCAACGGGGAGAAACCCCCTATCCTTTTTTATCTCTCTATCTCAATACGAAATGGGATGATGAACAGCAACGGGAACGGATTCGCCTTTTCACCAAAAACCAAATGAAGAAAGTGTATGATCAATTCAAAAACCGAGAGGATTGCCGAGATTTTTTGATCAAGGATCAAAAACAAATTGAGAAGTATGTCGAAGGCTTGATTCGCCGCGTCCATAACGAGGAGATGAACGGAACCGCCATTTTTTCATGCAGCGGAACTGGAACATTTCTGACCTATCTTTCGGTCGTCCCCTACGAAAATGAATGTTTCGCCTCCGATCTTCCCATCTTGAGACCTCTTGTTCGACTCTCTTCCCAATATCATCACACCCTGGTCGTCATGGTAGATACGGATTCGGCAAGATTATTTGAAGTGTCTTTAGAAGGCCTCGTGGCCGAATCCTCCATTGAGAATTATGTCCCGGGGCGACATGATCAGGGGGGGTGGGCTCAGATGAGGTACCAACGCCATATCAAAGACCACATGGATAAACACCATAAGGAAGTGGCGGAACTTCTCACTGAGCTTTTTGATTCTGGAAAATGGAAGCGGGTCGTCCTGATCGGTCAGGATCGAATCCTTGCCAACTTTAAGGCCTTTCTTCCCGAGCGGATCAAACAGCACGTTTCAGATTTCTTTTCGATGGATTTTTTAGAGGAACGTTCAAAAGTGTTGAGGCGGGTTTTCGAACGACTGCTCCAAAAAGAAAAGGAAGAAGTCAATCATCAGATTCAAACCCTTAAGGAAAAATCTCCTCAGAGCGGTTTGGCCACATTGGGTTTGAATTCGACGCTCGAAGCTCTGAATGCAGGGCAGGTTCATTCGCTTTACCTGTCGGCTTCCTTTGCCTCCCCGGGGGGAAGGTGTCGTCGATGTGATTCTCTCGTCCTCACTCATCGGGCAGGCGATTCGTCCATCCCCTGCCCGCTCTGCAAGGGAGAGCTTAAGGTCGTTGACCTTGGAGAAGAAATGATGAAGTCAGCCCTCCGCCAGGATGGAGAAGTGAAGTGGGTCGAGAAGAGTGATGTCATGAAAGAATGTGGGGGCGTCTGCGCTTCTTTAAGATATCGATCGTCCCGCTAAAGAAAAAAAGGGTCCGGGACTTCTCTGTGAAAGGAGAAACAGGATGTTTGTTGAGATGAAGGTAAAGTTTCTGACTTTTGATTCTACATCAAATGGATTTGTCGTCCTCTTAATGGATCTCCCCAATAAAACCGGGCTCCCCATCTGGATCGGCCCCTTCGAGGCCAATGCCATCGCGATGAAACTTAAAAAGATGGGGTCCCATCGCCCCTCCACCCATGATCTGATTAATAATATTTTGAAGAACCTTCAATCTCAAATTGTGAAAATTGTGGTCAATGACCTCAGAGAAAATACCTATTATGCATTAATCCATCTCAATCGAAGAGGAGAAGAAATCATCATTGACTCCCGTCCTAGCGATGCCATCGCCATTGCTTTGGCTGTGGATGCCCCCATTTTTGTATCCGAGCAAGTCATCGAAAAAGCGCGAACCATCGATATGGACAAAGAGGGAGATCAGCTAAAAGAGTGGCTGGAAAATCTCAACCCTGATGACTTTAAGTATAAAGCCTAAAGCCCAATCCGAAGATTTCAAATTCAAGACAGCCGGTCGCAGATTAAAAAATGTGAAATCTTAAATGGATAGAGTGGTTGTCAAAACCAAAAGTTCAGCCGAGACGATTCGAATCGGGAAAAACATTGGAAGTCGTCTTCTGCCGGGGGATGTCGTGGCTTTGGTGGGGGAGCTGGGGGCCGGAAAGACCCAATTCATCAAGGGAATGGCTGCGGGAGTGGGAGTCGGAAGGCCAGTAACTATTTCAAGCCCCTCTTTTACGTTGATCAATGAGTACCTTGCGAGAATTCCTTTTTACCACATTGACCTGTTTCGATTGCAATGGGAGAAAGAAGCAGAAGACTTAGGTCTTGAGGATTATTTCCAGGGCGAAGGAATCACCGCTGTCGAATGGGCAGATAAGATTCCTAACTTCCTCCCGAAAGAATTGCTTCTCATCCATATCGCTTATACGGGTAAACATACACGGTCCATCGAGATCATCGGGGAAGGAAAACGCTATCTTACTTTGATAGACCAAATTCGAAGGGCCAAAATAGGAGTTCTGAAACAAAAAGAATAAAACAAAAAACTCCGAGCTAATTACTCCGAACTATTTACTTGGGAGGTAAAGGGATGGCATTGGTGGTTCAAAAATATGGCGGGACTTCCGTCGGGGATGCCGATCGGATCAAAAATGTTGCCAGAAGGGTCCTCGACACCAAAAAACATGGCAATGAAGTCGTGGTGGTTGTTTCTGCGATGGCTGGAGAGACGGACAAACTGATTCGATTGGCCCAGCAGGT
>DCUS01000058.1 GCA_002327885.1 Syntrophaceae bacterium UBA2208 | reverse complement strand
GAATCCCACCGAGACGGGATCGAGTGATCCCTCGTAAGCCCGCCATAGACTGTTATTCGAACGACTTCGAGATTTCTCTTTAGTTTCCCAAGAAAGAATTTTTGGGGGTCTTCATTTTTATCTTGACTTTTGGTTTAAAATCTGTATGTTTATATATTAATGGGCATACAGACAAGATCAGCCAGAGAGAAGTTCAGTCGCCTTCGGCAATCCCTTCTTCATCTGGTCAACGAGATGAAACAATTGGTCGAGCCCTTTTTCTCTGATCAGCCTGTGATCAAAGGGACGGTCTATGAACTTCGGAGAAAGTGTGGGAAGCCGGGGTGTAAATGTGCTCAAGGAGAGTTGCACGCCCGCATGGTGGTCAGTGCCAGCGAGAAAGGGAGGACGCGATTACGGGTGATTCCTCGGGGATTTCTCGTTGAAGTCCAGGGGAGGGTCAGAGGCTACCAAGAGCTGCGGAGGGTTCGTGCTCGGGTGGTCGTGATTCATCGGCAGATGCTTCAGGTCCTGGATGAGATGGAGGCGATGCGCCGGGAAGAGATTGCTGCTTCTGACAAGTCAAAAAGATCCAACCACGGAAAGAGGTTTTCAAAGGGTGAATAGGGATGGATCTGGTGATCTTTGAGGAGAACAGGCCTTTCGTCTTAGAGGCGCTTCGGGATGGAGAGTTTGACTATATCGAAGCGGCCAGCGAGGTGTTCGAGGCCGATTTCTTCCGGTTTATCAAAGCTCGGGCCTATCTCGATCAGTTGGCAGAAACCTATCCTACACCCAGGAAGAAGGAGGAGGTCCCTTTCTGGTTTTATGTGGCCAGCAATCTTTCCATGCGGCTTCACGGGGTGCATGCGTTTGATGCGTTTCCCATGGTGGTGCGTTGCGGGGGGATGCTCCAGGCTTTTGGGCCGAAGGCGGGTCGTAAGGTGGTTCATCCGGAGACAAGGGAGACGACGGTTGTCTGTGAGGGGTTTAATCAGAAGAATCACTACAACCGTGAGACTCCCTGCGATCCAGACTATTTACGCAAGGTTGCGAAAGACACCGATGCGAAAGCCCTCATGGAATGGTTCAATCGAGACGTCGTAGGGGTGTTTCGTCAGCACCGTGTTTTTGACAAAGAGGGCCTCTTTATTGGAGATGGTTCGTACCTGTTTGTTCCGGATAATCCCAACTATAAAGGGTCGGTGAAGATGCGCTTCGATGAGCACCACCATCCGGTGAGTTTGGAGCAATATAACAAGATGACCGAGGCGCAGAAGAGTCGTTGTCAGTGGAAGCGCTGCTATAAGATGGTGACGCTGTTGCACACGAATCGAAAGCGGGAGTTCTTTGTCTTTGTCGCTGTGAAGGTGATTTCTGGCAAGGACCATGAAAGTCCTGTGCTTTATGAGTTGGTCAAACAGTTTGTGGAAGCGGTGGGAGCAGGAGTGATGAAGCGGCTCATCTTGGACCGCGGTTTTATCGATGGCGAGGCGATCTCTCTCTGCAAGAAGAAATACGGTATCGATGTCCTGATTCCCATTCGTCATAACATGGACCTCTATGCGGATGCCATGGCCTTGTTTCGAGAGCCAGACGTTCAATGGGTGGAGGGCAACGAGCGGAAAGAGGAAAACAAGGAGTCCGTCCGACCCAAGCCCAAAGTCATCTTCAAGAGGGAGAAAAAGCGCCAAAAGAAGCTCCGACAGTTAAAGCAACAGCAGCCCCTGCCGCCCCCTGAGAAGATCCTGCTCAAGACAGAGGTAGCGAGCATTGGGGAGTTTCGGAGTTGGTCCTCCTGCACCGTGCCTCTGAGCGTGGTGGCCAACCGGGAACACTATGCCGATGGACACACGCAGATCTGGTTCTTAATTGACACCCAGGAGGTCCAGGATCCAAGTCAGCCCCGTCAGGAGTACCATTTGCGTCCCTCCACCGAGGAGCGGTATCGTCAACTGAAGTGTTTTAGCGACCTCACCCATTTTACTTCCCGGGCCTTCTCCATGGTCACCAATCAAGTCGTCTTTATCATGCTGGCCTATGACCTTCTTCAGATCTATTTGCTGCGTCAAGGACGTAAAGAGCTTAATCAAAAAACACTGCCCCGTATCCGTCAGCAGCTTCTGCCTTCGGATAATTATATCATTGTCTACTGGCAGAATTACTACGCTNNACGCTCTATTCAGACCGTTCGAACTCATTGGATTTGTGGTCATACTCGGGGAGGAAGCACGCAAAAAGATCGCAGCCAAATGCCAACGCATCGGCCGAGAGTTAAACGGAGTCATGCAGAACCCTCGACCCCCATAGAGGATTTATCCCTGCCGCCAACACTCCTTACTGCCTAACTGTTATCCCGTAAAGGGTAGATAGAATCGTTTCTCTACCGTCGACCTACCTTTCTTATTGCCTCCATTAAAAATATCTACCCGCTTTGAAATGCCCTTCCGCAAAATTCTCCAGCGTAGAGCCCTCGACCTGCCTCCCCACAATTGAAAACTTTCTAACCTGAAATCGGCCTTCTTAAACGAATGTGGACCTCTATAGTGTCTGAATTACAGTTGAAACGCATGTTGACTGTGCATGAGTCCCATGCTATATGTAGAATCGGATTTAGATTCTTTCGCGGGAGTAATCGACCAGATGAACCACAAAGCAAGAATAGGAATGCCGGTTCGGTTTCCCATGCTCTTCTCCCCGGGAAGGATCGGTACGTTGAAACTGTCTAATCGTATTGTGATGGCTCCCATGGCCACGAATTTTGCAGATGCCGAGGGTGAGGTTACTGAGTGGATGATCGCCTATTATGCGGAAAGGGCCAGAGGAGGGGCCGGATTGATCATTATTGAAAACGCTAATGTCGACTATCCGTCCGGCAAATCAGGAACAACACAGCTCCGCGTGGACCAGGACCGATTCATCCCCGGCCTTTACAGGTTGTCCCAAGCCGTCCATGCAGAGGGAGGTCTATGTGCACTTCAGATCAACCACGCCGGAGCCATCGCCAAGAAAGGAATCGATGAAGGGGGACAACCCCTTGCTCCCTCAAAAGGACCCGAGGGTCTTTATTTGACCAATCCAAAGGTCTTAGGGATCTCCGAAATTCAAGGGATCGTTCAGAAGTTCGCCATGGCGGCCTCCCGGGCCAAAAAGGCAGGTTTTGATGCCGTTCAAATCCATGGTGCCCATGCTTATCTGATTGCACAGTTCTTCTCTCCTCTGACCAATCAACGTCAGGATATCTACGGCGGCTCTCACGAAGGCAGGGTGCGGTTCGCGAAGGAAATCCTGACCGAAGTCAGAAAGGAGGTCGGACCGAACTTTCCTGTCCTCATTCGGTTGAATGCATCGGACCTCATGGAGGGAGGCATCGACATCCAAGAATCCGCTGAGATCGCCAAGATGCTTTCGGCCCTCGGCGTTGATGCCTTTGACTTCTCTGTCGGGGTCCATTACCAGTTGAATCGTTCCATGTGCGGGGAACTGGAGCCGATGTCCTACAAGGAGAAGTGGAGGCTGAAGCTTATCGACCAAATCAAGATGGACCTTACGGTCCCTTTGTTGGCAGTGGGCCCCTTCCATGAACCAATGTCCGCAGAAACCGCTATTCAAGAAGGGGAAATAGATTTTGCGGTTTTTGGGAGACTTTTCATCGCTGATCCCCAATGGCCGGTAAAGGCTCTTAACGGAAAAGAAAAGGAGATCAGGCACTGTATTTCATGCAATGAGGGTTGCGTCCGCGCAAGGGTCTTCGAAGACCGCCCAGTCAGTTGCACGGTAAACCCCGAAGTGGGGCTTGAATCACGAAATCTCATTCGGTCGAAGACCGATTCCCGGAAGCTCATGGTGGTGGGCGGTGGTCCGGCAGGGTGTGCAGCGGCGATTTACGCATCCCAGCGGGGTCACGAAGTGGTGCTTATAGAAGAAAGCTCCAGATTAGGAGGAAAGTGCTTCTTGGGAAGTCGCCTCCCTCGTAAAGAAAGGTTGGCGTGGGTGGTTGAATACCAGCGTCATGAACTAAATCACCTAGGCGTAGACGTGCGATTACACACCTCCTACTCTAATGAACTACTGAAGGAAATAAGTCCACACGTCCTCATTCTATCCATAGGGGCCGTGCCATGGATTCCTCAAAATATCGAATTTAGAAATGAAACCCCTCTTCATGCCGAGGACATCATCCGCAAAGGAATCGCATGGTCAAGAGCCTGTGTCGCAGTCATCGGGGGCGGCGCTTTGGGATGCGAAGTGGCTATTGCCCTATCTGAAGCTCAGAATGACGTCATCGTACTGGAAGCCATAGCAGAGGCTGCAAGGGATATCGAACCGATCAGCAGATACGACCTCTTGGACAGACTCACGAAAGACTCCCGGGTTCAGCTCTTGACGAGCGCACGGGTCCGAAGGGTCAATGGCAAGAGGATCCATTACGAAGCAGCACCCGGGACGATGAGGGAGATCAATCCTGACCATATTGTTTGGGCCACAGGATACACACCAAGAGATCTCGGAGAGGACCTACCCCTTGATCGCTATCCAGAACTCGAGGTGAGGAGAATCGGAGATTGTCTCAGGCCGCGAAATGTTTTCTATGCCATTTGTGACGGGTTTTGGCTTGGCATGAAGATCTGAATTCTGAAACACGTCGATGGCATCGATGAAGCTAACCTGATTTGCCGTGGTCACGGAGAACCTTCAGATATTTCCACAAGGCCAACGATTTGAGCCTTTCTTCGGTCGGATAACTCGTCTCGGGATCCCAACCGTGAAGTTCGTAGTATTCGTGGAGCATTCTGCCCCACTCCTGTCTGTCCAGTTTCTCACCTTGAAAAGGACCGGTCTTGATCGGCTCTTCAAAAAAGAACTCCGGAGGATAATCATCTTTTCTATCGAAATCGGTATTAATCAGGTTGTAGATCTTCTCTAAGGTGAGAATCCTCTCTCCTCTCTCCATCAGACTCCCCTCCGAAAAATCTTCTCCCAGGGCAGCAGAACACAATTCCGCAAGATCATTAGGACCCAATTGGCCCGGAGCAGGCGAGGACCAATTGCTTGCAAAAAAACATATTCCCAAAGAATCGAGAAGGGCATGAAGCTTTTCATAGTAAACAACCACCTGGGGCTTGCCACGATAGGTCTGGGGGATTCCGGCGCTTTCAACCCCCCACATCCTTTCACTCATGTCTTTTTCAACACGGTAAAACTCCGTCTGTGGGGCTCCCCGCGTATGTGTGCCTCCACGAGGGGAGACAACCACCCCCAGGGCCCATCCCTTGCAGCTCCGGATGGGTTCAATTAAATCCTGACCCTTAATGTGGATGGACAGTCTTTCTGACCCTTTCCCGATTCTCAGGGATGCCTGACGGCTCCCCTCGGCAAGGAGGTCACCAATCCCCTCTCTCAATGCGATCTTCCTGATTAATTGAAAAACAACCTGGGGATCTCCCCAGCGAAGGATGAGACCCTCTGTGTCAGAAGAATTCAACATCCCCTTGTCAAAAGAGTCTATGGCCCAGCAGATCACGGAAGCTGTGTTGTCAATATCCATGCCGTAATGGGTGCACATAGAGTGGCAGGACAGGAGGTCCTCGGCACTGGTTAGGCCTAAGCGAGGCCCAAAGTCCCATACGGTATTGGCCTCCAGCTTATCATGGGGTGTCCTGTCTGGCGAAGCCCCTCGATATTTCTGATGACATGCGATGACACAGGGCTGGCACGATGAAACCCTGCCCATTGACAACCTCTCAAACACTTCTGGCAAATACGGTCCGAGTTTTTCCTCGGGCAAATATTCATCTGCAAAGTTATGGACGGGCATGGCCCCCATGTGGTTCAGGGTCGGGATAGCCGCAACCGTTCCAAAGCGCCTCTTTCTTGCCACGGCAGGCAAAGAAGCCAATTTTTCTGAAAATTCCTTCACCAACCCCGAAAATTGATCCGGCCGCGCTGTTTGGATGTACCTCTTCCCCATTCCCTGCACCACAAGGGCTTTCAGCTTCTTGTCACCCATAATGGCACCCAAGCCGCATCGACCAGCAGCCCTCGCATGTCCCTCGATGATCGCAGAGGACCAAACCGCGTGTTCTCCTGCAGGGCCGACGGCCACGTAGTGGATTCTCTTATTCCCCAGCGATTCCCTCAGCAGAGAGCCTGTTTCAAAGATGAGCTTTCCCCAGAGATGGCTGGCGTCGTGGATCTCGACGCGATCCGTGCTCACCCATAGGTACACGGGCTTCTCACTTTTCCCCTTGATAAAAACATGATCAACGCCCGCAGCCTTTAGTGCTGCTGCAATGGATCCTCCCAAATTCGACGACCCTATCCCGCCGGTGAAGACATTCTTCGAATCGATATTCATCCTTGACGCACAGGGAGCTCCTGTTCCTACCAATCTACCGGCCCCAAAAATAAGAGGGGTGTTTTCATCAAAAGGGGAGGTCCCTTCCCCCTGTTCATCGAGCAACAGCGATTGGTTTAAACCTCTCCCCCCCAAAAAACCGTTTTCCACATCTTGGGTTCTTTTGATCTCAACCTGTCTTTCAGTCAGATCAACGTAGAGACTCTTCCCTGCAAAGCAATGACCCAACATCCTGCTCATCAAAAACCTCCTGCCCTTGGCCCTCTATACAAAGTTGCCGAAGGACGTCATCTCAACACCGATCTTCGTCAATTCTCCCCTGATAGTCTTACAGAGTTCGATGGCATTGGGTGTATCGCCATGGACGAGAAGCGTGTCTACCCGAAAATCCATTTCGCTCCCATCCACAGCAATGACTTTTCCTTCCAGAATTATCTTTCTGAGACGCCGGAGGGCTTCTTCGGGAGGCATCTCCTTTTTCTCTCTTTGGAGAACAGCCGTCTTATCCGGTCGATAATCGATATCGAGTCCCACCTGGCTCGCAACCCGAAGTCCTTTTTTCCGGGCGATATCGTAAGTAGGTAATCCTGGCCTGCCTAACAGGATCAATCCAGGATCAACCTCTTTCACTGCGTCAACGAAGGCTTCAGCCACCTCTGGAATCCTTCGTCCTAAAGCAGCCACTGCTCCATGAGGCCCCACGTGATGAAGCTTTATTCCTTCTGCCTCAGCAAAAACCTTTAATGCCCCCACTTGATAGACAATATAATCCCTCATTTCCTCTGCCGTAACATCCATATTTCTTCTTCCGAAACCCATGAGATCAGGAAAGCCAGGATGAGCCCCTATGGCAACCCCATATTTTTTTGCCAACCTTACCGACTTTCTCATCACCTGAGGATCGCCCGCATGAAACCCACATGCGATATTGACGGATGTCAGATATTTCATCAATTCCTCATCATTCCCATACTTGTAATTTCCAAAACTCTCCCCTGCATCCGCATTAATGTCTATTTTCCTATAGATCATTTTGACACCTCCTCTTCAGGGTCGGTCCTTCTTCCTGAAGGACGACAAAACCCTTGTCACCCTTGTGCACCTCAATCGAAACGATATCAGAAAGGATACCCGGTGTCCACTTTAATAGCCGTAATCCTCTTCGCCCTTTCTCTTCGGATCTGCAAAGCCTCCTCAATTCCAATTCTTTCGAAAACAACCGTGTCTCCTGGCTTCCGCTGGGCAACAACATCCAGGTCCGCCCTTACGACCGTTCCGATGATCGCAAATCCTCCCCCCGTCACCCCATCATTCAGAAGCAAAACAGGATGTTCGCCTCCTGGAACCTGAACGGACCCAATGGGATAGGCAATATCCACGACGTTGGACGGGTTAGAGCCTGCTCCAAACGGTTGTTTTTCAGGCTTGAAATTCAACTTCATCCCATTCAGATAATAGGCCACACGATTGGAATTCACGGCTACCTTCCAAGTCACCTTGAAGAACTCAGTTTGACTCTCTTCCGTAAGTCGATATTCATAGCCCCCTGGAATGATTCTGAGCGTTGCTTTGGTCAAGAAGTTCGGAACATACTCCTTCGGAAGGCTTCGCCCCTCGATTTCGTCAAGGGGAAACTCTGGTTTTAACGTTTTGATCACATCGCCTTTCTCCAGTTTTCTGCCTTTGTAGCCCCCAATTTTATTCAACGTACCCGTAGAACGACTTCCAAATAATAGAGGGACATCTACTCCTCCTGCAACACATAAGTAGGCCCTACACCCACTTCGTAATCGTCCATGGGAAATAACGTCACCGGCCTGAATGCGAACTGTCTTCCACAATTCGATTTCTTTTCCGTTGATCCTCGGGGAAATATCGGCACCGGTGAAAGCGATAACCGTATCCTCCTGGAATCTGAGCTGAGGTCCGATCGCCATTATTTCAAGGGCTGCTGTGTTCTCACGGTTCTTTAAGAGGATATTTCCCACTCGAAAGGAGAAGTTGTCCTGAGCTCCTGAGGGACAGATGGCATACCGGTATCGGCCGGGGCGGCCCATATCCTGCACCGTCGTTTGCGCTCCTCCAAATAAGACTTCAAACATCTCTTAGTCCCTCTTCCATTGATTCCAGGTAATGCTTGGGATCCTCGAAGTATTTCGGCGGCTCAAAGGTCTGCTTTATGATCTTGTATCGGTATTTACCGGCTTCGACGCTTGTTCGAAGTGTATCGTATTCATCTCTGTCAATCGAACGGATCTTGATCCGATCTCCCGGGTTGAGCAAGATGGACTCCTTCAGGTCCGTAAGGGTCCTCTCTGCATCGTACACCGGAGCAGGCGAACGCCCTAGCAACTGATATCCTCCTGGCTGCTTATCGTGGGCCACGATCCCTACAAAAACACCTCCCATATTCAAAACACGATCCGGCGTCCACTGTCTGGGGACAACGTAGGTGGGACAGGATAAAACTTTGGAACGATCCACCATCGGGAAAAAACACTGACTCCCAGGAAGAAAGCGGAACATGGTCATGAAATACTGGAGGCCTGTTTGGAGCGTGATGAATTCGGAAACACTCATCCCGTTAAGTCTCGCCACATATTCAAGGTTCGTCACCGAAGGGTCCTGATGATTGGAAGGAAAAGCCTTTGCGCATTCGATCGACCAAGGGTCATTGTAAAGAATCGGAATCTCAATGAGGCGGGATGGGAAAGAAATCTTCTCTCCAGACCGGACGCCAATCTTTTTTACCTCCTCTAACAATGATTGCGGTGCGACCTCGTCAGGGTTGTAGTGCACGAGAAAGCTCGTGTTTGCCGGATAAGTCTCAATGACACCTGAAATACCCTCCCCCATGATCGCGTTACAGATGGCTTGAATCTGGAAGCTTATCTTCAGATCCATATCATAGCCCACCTGAACGAAAAGATATTCGTCACCGGCAAAACTGTAACGGGGCAAATCAGGGCATGACATGAATGGTTCCCTTCAAAAACCTTTTGTTAGGCTTTTCGTCCGTTCCGCTAAAGCTCACCTATCCCAATGGGTGACCTCTGAAAAACCGCCCCCATCAGAAAACTTTATGCGTTTTATTATTGACTAAACCGAGATGGTTCACAGGCCTTTTATGGTCCCCCTCAATGCGTCAATGACCTGGTCAACATGACTCTGTTTGATCGTTAAAGGAGGCGTCAGTCTGACCACATTCGCATAATTTCCGGTGATCGATGTCAGGATCCCTCGTTCCTGCAATCCTTGCTTTAACCTTTTTGTCAACTCCGGATCAGGCGTTTTACTTTTTCGATCTTTCACAATTTCCACGCCGATGAAGAGTCCCCGACCTCGGACATCTCCCACAAACATATGCTCTTCTTCCAGCCTTTTCAGTTCACTGAGGAGATACTCTCCCACCTTCGCTGCGTTCTGTGCCAGATTTTCTTTCTCGATGATCTCGATCACCTTCAAGCCAGTCGCAAGGGCCATGACGTTGTTGGGTCCAAAGGTCGTATAATGATCGTCCGCCTCGAATGCTTTGCCAACCTCCTCCGTGGCGACAATTCCTCCCAAAGGCAGTCCGCCACCGATGGCCTTGGCCACAGCCATAATGTCCGGTATCACCCCGGAATGCTCGCTCGCAAACATCTTCCCTGTTCGTCCAAATCCGGCAAAAATCTCGTCGAAGATCAAAAGGACTCCATATCGCTGACAAATTTCCTTGATCTTGGGCAAATACTCTTTCTGGGGAACAATGACGCCACCTACGCCCATGAGGGGTTCACAGATAAATGCGGCGATACCATCTGCGGGAATCTGGGTGTAAAAAAACCGCTCCAGGCTTTGTGCGCAATAAAGATCACAGGAAGGATAACTCAACGGGCACCGATAGCAATATGGAGCCATGATATGATGAACCCCGGGAAACGATGCGTAAGCACTCAACCCCTTTTTCCGGCTCGTCATTCCAGTGAGAGAGAGGGAGAGGGCCAACCTGCCATGGAAGCCATGCTCGAGAGCCACAACTCCCAAGGCTGTCTTGCCATTCTTGGCTGAGTGTCTCTTCGCAAGCTTGACGGCCGCATCCACCGCCTCCGCCCCACTATTGCAGAAAAAACTCCGCTTCAGACCGGCAGGCGAGATCTGGGCCAATTTCCTGGCCAACTCCACAACCTGCACATTCAAGGCATTCCCCGGACACTGAGTCAGAACCCCGACTTGATTTCGGGCCACCTCCACAATCTCAGGATGGGAATAACCCAAAGGCATAACCCCTGGACCCGCAGCGAAGTCGAGATATTTTTTCCCATTGATATCCTCGACCATAACCCCTTCTCCTTTTACAACGACCGGGAGCCTAAGAGGAACAGGGATCAGGTATTCTGCGGCAGCTTCAAGTACACTTTTTTCTGTTATTTCCATTTCCGATAAACCTCCTTTATCCTTATGATATTTTTTCTATGAACCAGAAACCACGAAGGTCTCAACAGTCTTCAGATCGCGAAACCAACCCGGTTGCCCTCTTCAATCGCCTCCATGATCATGCGAGGTTTCATGCAATCACCGATCTTATAGAACTCCATCTGACCGACATCAAGGTTTTTCACCAGTTCGTTACGGGGATGATAACCTATGGCAAGTATAATGGAGTCAGCCTTAAGCACCTCCTTTTCGCCAAAGCGTTCCACAAGAACGCCCTTACCCGTAATCGCCAGCGCTTTCGTACCAACCAATATCTTCACGCCCTTTTGGCAAAGAGTTTTCAAGAGTTCCTTCCTGACGATGTACCCTGCCTGGGTCGCCACCGCATCCAACTGTTCCAAAACCATAACCTCTTTCCCCTGGTCTACCAACATTTCGGCGAGTTCTGCCCCAACCAACCCCCCACCGATAATGGCGACAAGGGGACCTAACGAAGTCTTACCTTCAAGTAACTCCTTTGCCAAAAAAACATGAGGGAGATTTGCACCCGGAAGACCCAAACGGATCGGTTCTGCCCCAACTGCCAGGATTAAAACATCAGGGTGGATTTTTTCTATCGCATCAGGGGTCACTTCCTTCCCAAGTTCAATGGTTACGCCTAAAATCTCCATCTGTCTCACATAATACTGAACCAGTCGGGCAATTCCCTCCTTATGGGGCATTACAATGGCTTCGCTAAGTGTCCCTCCCAGTTTATCCGATTTCTCCCATAAGGTCACGCGGTGACCCCGGCCAGCAGCCACCCTGGCAGCCTCCAAACCCGCTGGTCCCCCTCCGACGATGAAAACCTTTCTCGGCCGTTCCGCAGGAAGAATTCTTTTTGAAACCTCTTTTCCCATCGCCGCATTGACAGAACATCCAATATCGATGCCCTCCATGAGACGATCCATACAACCCCTGTTACAGACTATACAGGGCCGGATCTCCTCTTTTCTCGCCTCCTCTGCTTTTTTCGCGAAATGAGGGTCTGCAATCAAAGCTCGGCCCAGATAGACATGGTCTGCCTTTCCCTCCTTGATAATCTCTTCCGCCGTTTCAGGGCTCATGATCCGGCCCACCACGCCAACGGGAATCTTGACCACCTTCCTGACGGCCTCGGAGTCCTTCGAAAGATACCCTTCGGGAAATGCAGGAGGGGCCACCATTCTCTCTAATTCATCATAATTTCCCGCTGAAATGCTTATTCCGTCTACACCTGAATTCTCTAACCACTTCGACACTTTCTGGATAAAGTCGATTCGATACCCACCGTCAAAGAGCTCCTCTCCTGTCAGGCGAACCATAAGAGGAAAATTGGGACCCAACTTTTTTCGCACAGACTCCACAACCTCTATCAGGAATCGTGCCCTGTTTTCGTCGTTTCCTCCATATCGGTCATCTCGTTTGTTTGTATGGGGTGAAAGGAACTCATTCAGCAGATAGCCGTGGGCACCGTGGATCATGATGGCATCAAACCCTGATTCTTTAGCCCTCCATGCCGCCATGCCAAAACAGAGGACCAGGTTCACAATCTCAGTTTCTGACAACCGCCGGGGAATGTTTCCAAAATAAGGCTCTCCCCGAGTCAAAATGGGAATAGTTGAACAGGAAACAGGAAACTGGCCCACACCCTTCATCGAAACGATGGCCCCCCCATGATGAATCTGGGCACAGACGGGGGTTCCCACTTCATGTAAAGCCTCCGTTAATCTTCTGTGCTCCTGTATCTGATGGTCCTCATACAACCCAAGGCGGTTGGCAGCCCCTCGGCCTTCGAACGAAACATAATTGGATTCGGTGACAATAAGCCCCACACCTCCCTTTGCTCGTTCAAGGTAGTATTGGATCTGTCGTTCCGTCATTCTCCCTTTATCCGTTCCATAATTGGTTGCCATGGGCGCAAGGACAATTCGATTCTTCAGTTCCAACTCCCCAATCCGAATTCGACTGAAAAGATTCCGAAATGAATTCATGTTTCTTCTCCCTCGTATCGTGAATTAATTGGAAATAAAAGTCTTTGTTTAAGGTCAGGGTAAGGATATCGGTTTTGTCTTTGGGTAAAGTTGTTGAACATGAATTCAGTTTTCGATTTGCGATTGCCGATTTTCGACTTTTCCAACACTCGAATTTCAAATTGTAAATCGTAAATCAAAGAAACGGGCTTCATAACTTTAACCTTATCGCCTTACCCAAAAGGTCTTTTTCAAGCTTCGAGCCTGCCTGCCGAAGGCAGGGGTGCCCTTCGGGGATGGGGTATTCGTTAAGATGTTCGCCTTTCTTTTCTTAACCGCAGCCTCAATTTGGCGGTTTGTTCTTCATCGACTTCTTTGGTCTCAGGATCAATAACCACTCCATAGTCTTCGCGGGCCTTTTCTATAGAAATATATTCGCCAGTGACATCCTTTAACACCGCTGTGATATCCCTGTCAAAAGGATCTCCATAGCCACCCGCTCCGTTGAGAATTTCACAGATTACATCACCCGATTTCAGGAGATAAGAACCTTTTGAGTGTAATACCTTCTGCTCCGGCCCCGGGTTCAAAAGGGTCATCCCCTTCGTACCGGGTTTTCCTCCGAAAAGGCCAAAGGCTGAAAAACGGTGCCGATCCGTAAGGTTTGAAAAATGGACATCGTCTGCTAATACTCGAATGTCTCGCCGTATACCGCTTCCGCCTCTGTAATGGCCCGCCCCAGAAGAATCCTTCAAAATTTCGAATCGCTCGATGAAGAGTGGGACCTTTGCCTCAAAGATCTCCACAGGGACATTGCTGATATTAAAAGCCGATGCCAGAGCTTCACACCCGTCCTTATTGCTTCGGGCCCCAAACCCTCCCACAGCGATCTCATAGCTCACAAAATTCTTGCCGGTTCGCGGATTAAACCCCCCGAAATTTGGATTTGCCCAACTCGACGCCGCAGTTAAGACCTTTTCTGGAATAGCCTGGCTAAGGGCTCCCATCACGGCTTCATAAATCCGCTGGTTTACAATGGCCCGTCCTCCGACTGGGGCTGGAAACCTTGGGTTAAAGAAGGAGCCTTCCGGGGCCACCACCTTGACCGGTCTAATCGTCCCTTCATTTTGGGGAATGGTAGGATCTGTCAAACACTTTACTGCAAAAAAAGCATAGGCATAAGTATAATTCAGGACGCTATTCAACGCCCCAGATATTTGGGGACTACTTCCTGTAAAATCAAACGTGATGTCGCTTACAGCTACTGTGATCTCCACATGGACTTTAATGGGCTCCGTGTCCCGGCCGTAATCGTCAAAATAGTCCGTAAACGAATAACGCCCTTCCGGTATCTTCTTGATCTCTTCGCGGGTGGCTTTCTCCGACCGCTCGATGATCTCCGCCATGCATTGCTTAACAACAGGTACCCCGTAGGTCTCCACGAGTGCGGAAATTCTCTTCTCGCCCACCCGATTGGCATTGACTTGGGCCATGAGATCCGCTTCCACCGTTTCGGGAAGCCTCACATTAGCCAGGATCAATTTCAGGACGTCCTTATCGAGCTTCCCTGTCTTAAAAAGCTTCGTAGGAGGTATCCTGATCCCCTCCGCAAAATGGTCGTAGACATGCTCGATGGCTTGAGACCCGGGGACCGTACCACCCACATCCACCTGATGGGCAAAATTGACACCAAAGGCGATCAGCTCACACTTATGAAAGATGGGGACCACGCAGAAAAAATCGGGCAAGTGGCCTGAACCCATATAGGCGTCATTGACGAAGACGACATCTCCGGGTTCCATTTCTTCCGAGGGATATTCTGACAGCACATGTTTTACCGAAAAGGGCATGGCGCCAAGGTGGCCAGGGCTAAAATCTCCCTGTGCCACAAGGAGACCTTGATCATCAAAAAGGCCTACGGAGAAATCAAAGGCCTCACGGACTGCCAGAGAGTGTGCTGTCTTTTTAAGAGCAGCACCCATCTCTTGAGTAATCGATCTCAAGGCTCCCCAGACAACCCCTAACGTAATCGAATCGATCTTTGACATTTCCATTCCTATTCCCTCTGGATCTCTATCGTCAAATTGCAGTACTCATCCACATGAACACGATCCCCTGGTAAGATCACCGTCGTCGACTCTCGTTCTTCGACAATGGCAGGTCCATCGATCACCGCCCCTTCGAACAGTCGATAGCGGTCGTAAATGACAGCATCGATGAAGCCTTTGGCCTCTGGGAAATAGACTTTTCTTTTTCCCTTGACCGCTGCTTTAAGGTCGCGACCTGTCGAATAGTATTTTTTCAGTTTGATCGGTGATGAAGGACAGTAGGCCGTCAACCTCCAATTCACGACCTCAATAGGCTGGCTCTCATCCTTGTATCCGAAAAGGTCGTGGTAGAGGCCATGAAACCGTCTTTTGATTTCCTCCAGATCATTTTCCCTGAGTCCTCCGTCAGGAACCGGCACGGTGAAGTGCTCCCCCTGGCCAAGATAGCGCATGTCAGCGGTCCTGAAAAACGCATATTCCCCTTTAGCCTTGGCCTTTTTTAGCTTCATTTCGCCTTCTCTCTCCATCGATACAAATTGTTGATGGACCGGCTTCAGAATCTCTTTCCGCAATAGGATCATAGAGGGAGCATTAAAATTGAAAGAGAGACCTGCGACCAACAAACCCAACGCTGACATCACCCCGGCACCTATTGGAATAAACACCCTTGAAATGCCCAGTTCCCGGGCAATCCTCGGGCCGTGGGCAGGTCCTGCTCCCCCAAATACGACCATGGGGAGCCTCCGGGGATCCTTTCCTCTCTCAACTGACACGATCCGCGTGGCTGCTGCCATGTTTCTATTCACCATGTCATGGATTCCCCACGCCGCCTGAATCACATCCAACCCGAGAGGCCTCGCTATTTTTTCTTGGATAAAACGATAGGCGGCCTCTTTGTCCAATACCTTTCTCCCTCCCAAAAAATAGTGAGGGTCCAGGTATCCTAGGACCAAATTTGCATCGGTCACAGTGGGTTCTTGTCCTCCTGAACCGTAGCAAACCGGACCCGGTTCGGCTCCTGCACTCTCTGGCCCCACTTTAATGACACCCAGTTTTACCGAGGCAATGCTGCCACCTCCAGCTCCGATTTCAATCAGCTCAACAGCGGGGACGATAAGGGGAAGGCCGCTTCCATCCTTCATCTTTACCTTGTCTACTTCGAACCAATTTGTCTCCCTCGGCCGGCCGTCTTCAATGAGGGCCAACTTGGCGGTGGTCCCACCCATGTCAAAGGAAACCAGATTTGAGCAATGGATAATATCATTTCCATAAAAGGCGGCCATCAGAGCTCCGGCAGCAGGCCCTGCTTCGATCATGTGAACGGGAAAACGATTCAGTTCATCGACCATGGTGATTCCCCCGTTTGACTTCATGATATAGATGTCCTCAGAGAACCCACTCTTGTTCAATCCCTGCACAAGCTTTTCCAGATATCTCCTCGTCTCAGGCATGACATAGGCGTTGATGGCCGTTGTGTTGGTTCTCTCATATTCACCAATATGGGGGACCACTTCGCAGGAGAGAGAAACCATCATCCCAGGTGACATTTTCTTGATGATCTCTCCAATCCTTTTCTCATGAGATGGGTTTGCGTAAGAGTGAAGAAGGCAGACTGCCACACTTCGAATGCCTCTATGAATCAGCCGGTCAATGACACATCTAACCTCTTCTTCGTCCATTTCTTTAACGATCTGTCCATCGCAGGACATTCGCTCGTTGATCTCCCAAATATAATAACGAGGAATGACCGGTTTCGGTTTTTCTATGAAAATGTCGTATAGATCGTAGCGCTTCTGCCGCTGTATCTCCAACACATCCCTGAACCCCTTTGTTGTTATGAGCGCCGTATCACCCTCCTTCTTTCTCTGATAAAGGGTATTCGTCGCCAAGGTAGAAGCATGAACGATCTGGGAGATATTTTTGAAGTCGACCCCTTTTTCGCCAAAGATGAGATCCATGGCTTGAGTAAACCCAACAGAGGGGTCTTGGGTGGTGGTTGGGTACTTGCTCACGGATAATTCCCCCGTCTCTTCGTCCACCATCACAACATCTGTAAACGTTCCCCCTATATCCGCACCAATTTTCAACATCTCGCAAACCTCTCTATCCCCATTGACTGTCTACAGTTTTATCGTCTGATCAAAGGTAGGACGAAATAATCGTGATAAAAATTTGACGATATCATAGAAAGTTCAATCTGTCACTCCGGCGAAAGCCGGATTCCAGATTTCTTCCCCCGTATCAAATATGGGAAAGCTCTGCGGAGACAGTCAGTTTCTCAAAAACTGGATTCCTGCATTCGCAGAAGGAGTGACAAGCCGGGGATAAATCAACTTCTTACGACTTTACCAATATGCGTTAAGGTGGGAACTACATTAGCCGCCCAGGTAGGCTTCCATAATGTAGTTATCCTTTATAAGCTCCTCATAACTTCCTTGCATCACAATCTTACCATTTTCCATGACGAATCCATATTGTGACAATTCTAAAGACCAAAGGGCGTTTTGCTCGGCCAAAATGATGGAGATTCCCCTCTTTAGGATATTCTTAATGATGTTGCCCACTTCTTGAACCATCAACGGAGCAAGCCCGAGAGAAGGTTCGTCCAGCAGCAGGAGTTTGGGGCCTGCCATAAGCGCCCTACCGATTGCCAGCATCTGTTGTTCCCCTCCGCTCAGACTTCCTCCCCGCTGATTCCGTCTCTCGCTCAAGATCGGGAAATGCTTGTAGATTTCCTCTATCTGATGTTTTATCTCTGCTCTGTCTTTTCTCAAGTAGGCACCCACGGTTAAGTTCTTCATCACCGTCATCTCGGGAAAAATTCTTCTACCCTCAGGACAGAGAGCCACCCCCATGCGGACCATTTCTGGCGTCGACTTTCCACTGACCTTCTTTCCTCCGAAAAGGATCTCCCCTTGGGAGACGCCTTCCAATCCAATGATCGACTTGAGAATTGTGCTTTTTCCCGCACCATTGGATCCCATCAAGGCAATAATGTGCCCCTCCTCTAATCCGAAACTGACCCCTCTCACGGCCTGTATCTTGCCGTAGTTTACATTAACCTCATGTAATTCAATTATGGCCGCCACTATGTCCACCGCCTAAATATGCCTTGATGACCCTTTCATCCTTCTTGATCGTCTGGGGGGTTCCTTCCGCAATCTTTTCACCATAATTTAAGACCACCATTCGATGGCAAAGGGACATCATAAATCGCATGTTATGATCTACCAAGATCAAGGTAATTCCCTTATCGTTGATCTTTTCGATCGCCCGCTTGATCTCCAACGCCTCTTCCATATTGAGCCCTGCAGCAGGCTCATCAAGCATCAAGAGGTCTGGTCCAGTAGCCAGAGCAATGACCACCCCCAAAAATTTTTGATAGCCGTAGGGAAGATTCTTGACCTGTTGATCCAACACCTTATCGAGGCCCAAAAATGTCAGATATGCCATGGCCTTTTCCATCGCCTCTTTTTCCTTCTGCCGGGCATCCTTTGTGTGGAAAAGGAAATCAAAAAACCCTGATTCCATAATGAGATGGGTTCCCCTCAGAACATTTTCCAAAACGGTCGCCTCGGAATAAAGAACCGTTGCCTGAAAGGTCCTCGCCAATCCCAATCGCACGAGGCGATTTGGCTTTAAACCCATGGTGTCTTGTCCCTTATAGAGAATCCGGCCTTGGTTGGGCCCATAGATCCCACTGATGAGATTGATCAAGGTCGTCTTTCCAGATCCATTTGGACCGATGACACCAAGGATCTCTCCCTTTTCCAGCGAGAAGGTAAGGTTGTGAATCGCGGTCACTCCGCCAAAGTGTTTCGAAATATCTGACACCTCAAGTAACTTGTTCATAGGCCCTGTGCCGTCCCTGCTTTGCCCAACCTCCTTATTCGGGCAATCGTATAACCCACTCTTGCAAGTCCTTCCGGCATGAAACGAATCACCAAGATGATGATGATACTATACAAAATCCACTGGTATTCTACCGCACCTCTCAAAAATTCGGGGAGAGGGACCAGAATGATCGTGCCGATGATCGGTCCCAAAGCCGCAAAGATGCCTCCTAGGACATTATAAGCAATAAAATCGAGCCCGAGCCTCCACGTGAAATCAATAGGGGCGATGTACCTTATGTAATGTGCATAGATACTCCCGGCAAACCCCACCATGATCGCCCCGAGGGTGAACGCCAATATTCTATATTTTAGGGTATTCACTCCTGTGCATTCGGCCAAGACATCATTTTCATTAATCGTGTTGAGGGCTCTCCCAAACTCGGATCGAAGCAGGCTAATGCAGGCAGCACAGATGATCAGAGCAACAGCCAAAGCAAAATAGTAAACGGAGATCTTAGTAGAAAGTTCAAAAGAAAGACTGAGAAACCCAACCCGGGCAGAGGGAATATCGTAAATCCCGTTTGAGCCACCAAACAGGCTTTGATTATTGACGAAAACCAACCTGATCACTTCTCCAGAAACAAAAGTGATAAGGACGAAGTAGACACCTTTGAGCCTCAGTAAGATTGGGCCCAAGACCAAAGAGACAATCCCAGGAACGATCCCCGCGAGTATAAAGGCAACCGTAAACGGGATGCCAGCTCGCATCACCAGAAGTGCCGATGTATAGGCTCCTATTCCCATGAAAGCAGGATGAATAAAAGAGAGAAGCCCTGTCCTCATGGTAAGATTGAGGCTGATTGCCCCGATCAGATGGATTAAAAGGAGAATTCCCACATGAAGATAGAATTTCTCCGGATAAAACAGCGGCCACAGAACGACAAAAAGGAGGACGACGCCCAATAGGATCCCTTTCCAACTCCTCAGATACCCCATAACCTCTTCCTTCTCAAAAAACTCTGATTCCCCGCCCTCGACAGGAAAACTGAAAAAGCCCTAACCCTCATGAGCCCACTTCGCCGAAGAGGCCCGAGGGCTTTATCACCAAAATGATCATGATAACGATAAAAGTCAAAATTGCCGCGAAAGCACCTCCAAAGTAGGTCGTCAAGAAGCTTTCGGAAACGCCGATGACGAGCCCACCTACCACAGCCCCTGTGATATTTCCCATCCCGCCTAAAATCACTGCCATAAATGCCCTCACCATCGGCACCCCTCCGATATAGGGAGTTAGGGCAAAGATGGGACCAACAAGGCCTCCTGCAGCACCCGCCAAAAGGATCGCAATGCCGAAAGAGATCAGATAGATATGATTGACCCTGATCCCCTGAACCTGGGCCGCTTCTTTATCCTGAACCACGGCTTCCATCGCCAAGCCGACCTTTGTTCGTTTCAACAGATAATAGAAGGCCACGAGGATCAAAAGCGTATAACCGACGACGATGACCCGATCATAGGGAAAAACGAATTGTCCCCATTGCAATGTCCCCGTGTACGGCGGTGGAATCGAAAGGTCTTCAGCCCCCCAGAAAAGAACGCTGACCTGTTGGATTCCAATGGATAAGGCGAAGGAGGTGATGAGGACCTGAAGCCCGTCCGCCCGCACGGGCCTGAAGACAGTTCTCTCAAAAAACATACCGAGGAGACCGATAGCCACTGCACTGATCACAACCGCTGGAAGATAACCCACGATCTTCCATACCCCAAAGAGCATATAGACAAAAAAAGCGCCCAGCATATAGAATTCGCCGTGAGCGAAATTGACGATCCGGAGAATTCCGAAGATCAGGGTGAAACCAAGTGCCATCAACACGTATAAAGCACCTATGGTTAACCCATTCAACAAGGATTGGACAAAGAATACGGTCATGGGTCTCTCAATATCTAAAATTGATTAGGTGGAGGGGAGAATTCACCCCCCACCCATATCAAAACATTCATTAAGGAACGATCTTGGAATAGGTCAAGATCTTTCCGCCTTTAATCTGGCTGATATAAAAAGGAGTGAGGATCTGGTGTCTGATCCCATAAACCTCTTCGCCGGTCCACTTGATGGGTCCCATCATCGTCATATACCCATCACTCTTTTCTATGGCAGCCTTGATCTTATCGGTATCCAACGTTTTTTCCTTCTCAATGCAGTGAAAGAGAAGCTTAGCGGCATTGTACATGAGTGGTCCATAGGGGTTGATAAACCCACCAAACTTCTTGTCATAGGCTTTAACAAAATGCTGAACATTCGGGTCCTGGGGATCGAAGATATTATAAGAAAGGAAATCCTCAGCCAGATCTCTTGCCACCTCCAGAACCTGTTCGAGACCGGGGCCCCCTGTCTGGATCATCAGTTTTTTATAACCAAGCTGCCTCGCCTGCTTTACGACCAGCGCCACATCACCTGGGGCATGACCATCAAGTTCGATGATATCTGGGTTTTTGACAAGCATCCGGTTGATGATGGGGACCATATCTTTTGTGCCCCTCTCATAGCGTTCATCAGCAACGACCTCAAATCCCCCCTCTTTATAATACTTGATGTTCAGCGGGGCGACAGCCTGTCCCACTTCATCCGTTGTGCAGATAACAGCGACTTTCCTCATTGTGGGAAACTTCTCTGCCATCCACTTAACAATGGCTGGAGCAAATTCATTGGTTGAAAGGGTCACCCGGAAGGTATAGGGTTTATCCTTTCCTAAAATTCTGGGCGAAAAACCATTGCACAGGACGATCACCTTCTCCCGGTTGGCGACCAGACCAGCACCCAAAGCGGCGGGCGATCCAATGGGGCCCAGGATAAACTTCACCTTATCCTCGAAAATCAGCCTTTGGGCTGCAGTGGTTCCCCCTTGCCCTGTATAGGTATCATCATAGATCACTTGCTTTAGTTCGTATGTTTTTCCGTCTACTTTTAGCCCTCCCCGATCATTCACTTCATCAATGGCTATTTGGAGTGAATTCTTGGTGGCGATTCCCCAGGCAGAACCACTGCCTGACAAAGAGCCAATGGCCCCGATCTTTAAGACTTCCTTTCCCTGGGCATTCACCTTTCCTGTCACCACAGAAAAAGCAAAGATGAAGATAATGAAAAAAAGAGCAAACGTTTGTAACCAATCTGATTTTCGTCCGAACATCGTAATTCTCCTTTCTCACTCACCCGCTGTATTTCGCAAATTCGGGCCTTGGTTTCTTTGCCGTCAGCATCTCCTCAACTACGCCTCCGTTCTCTCCTCCTCCGTAGAGATCACCTCCCTCCCTGAAAATCTTTAGAACCATCGCTTAACTTGGATCTCTGAAAAAATTTCAGTATAATAATAAAAATGTCCGCCGTCAAGAGGGTAAATAACTAAATTTTAGGGATAAGCAATTTCATGAAAGGTAGGATATTGCTCACCTCTTCCATATGAAGTATCCTGTCTGCAACCTCCTCACTCCTTCTTAACCCGAGGATCGGAATGGAGTTGCTAAGAAATTTCTTCTTCAATTCGATGGCACTCAGGGGGTTTTCCGGGTCTCCCTTTGCTGAATCTACCCTTTCCGCGTACTTCTTTCCGCCCTCAGTCTCAACCTCGATGATTGAACTCCACTTCTCAGGATAAAGGCGGTCCATCTCTTCGTCAGCAATGATTTCCACCTTTTGGGCTAGCAAAAGGACATCTTTATCTCGGATCCGATCTTCTGAAAACTGAGAAGAACCCGCCTCACCGTCAAACAATGCCACACTCAGGGCGTACGGCATGCTGAGCTGGGCATCCAAGGGGGTTGCGGGCTCGTAAGTAAATCCGCATTGGTTAATGGCTACTTCATAAGTTCGGACAGAAATCCTCTTGATTTCTTCAGGCTGTAAATGTTGAACTTCTTTCAAATTCAGGATGGCATCAAGAGGACCGTGCAAAGTTCGACAGCATGGGTAAGGTTTGACACTGATCTGGATGATTTCTAATTGCTCGCCCAATCCTTCTACAACCATGTCTAAATCAAATTTGTCTGAGACAGCCTGACAAAACCCACCGTCCTTCGCCTCTAAAATCATCTTGGGCCCGGTGAACCCATTTTGAGCCAAGATGGCTGCATAAAGGCCGCTCTGAGCAGCGCGACCCGCATGGAGTCGTTTGCTCATCGACCCATCGGCAGTAAAGGCCCACAAACCTGAGGACTGGGTTCCTGCCAATCCCAGGGCATTTGAAATCCCTTCTGAATTTAGCCCTAATAACTTTGAACAGGCTGCCGCTGCTCCAAAGGTCCCGCATGTTCCCGTGGCGTGCCAACCCTTCATTCGATGGGCCTTCGCGCCCAGCCCAACGGCCACCCGGGTCGCGATCTCATAACCTAAGACTACCGCAAGGATAATTTTTTTACCCTCTGCAGAGAGGGCCTCTCCTAAAACAAGCGTCGCTGGGACGACCACTGCCCCTACGTGGACTTTTCCTTGCTTGTGGACGTCGTCCATCTCGAGGGCATGGGCCATCGTTCCATTGATGAGGCAGCTCGAGAAAAGGGAGGAACTCATGGAGGTCCCCCAAATAAGGGCTTCGCTTCCCTTGTCATACGTTCTCATCGCTTTGATCATTGTTTCGGCTTCTTTGGAAGCAGACCCAGCAAGGGTGCATCCCACCGTATCCAAAATGCATAGTTTCGTTTTCTCTATAACCTCGTTCGAAAGCCGCTCGAATGTCAACTGATCAACAAAGTTGCTTAGAAGTCGGGTATATCCTCCCGAGCCTCCGATGTTTACATTTCCCTTGTTCTTCAAAAGCTCTTCTTGACCCATTCGTATTTAAACACTGCCCCTGAAGTTGGATACTGCCGTTCGATTTACTAAAAGGTTATAAAATGTAGTTGTCCATATATATACATATATAAAAATATCTGTCAAGCTAAAAAACTTCCAAATGGCAGACGGACCATCCCAATCCTCCAACTCACTACTCCCTCATGTTCTCTGGGTTCCACCTCCTTTCCCTTTTACAGCTTGGTTAATGAGGAGGACGATCCCCTCTCTCATGGAGGAGCGGAAACCAACTCCGACTGTTACCCACCATCGAGGAAAGGATAGATCCAGATCCGATCATTTGGTCTTAGAAAAAGTTCGTTCGCGAGACGATCGGCAGCGATCAAGACCCTTTCTTTCTCTCCTGGGTTGATGACGAGAATGACCTCCTCATGGGGAATGCCGAGCATATTCAAGAGATTCTCCACGGTCGAATTTTCCAGCACAATGAATTCGAACTCTTCCAAAGGATCTTTTCTATGGCTCTCGGCAAGATAGCCAAAGAGCCTCACTCTCAGAATCATTTCTTAGACTTCAATGACCGGACATTTTCTTGTTGGCGCTGAGATAAGATCAAACATCCCTCCATCCGGAGCGCCTGTTCCTTTGAATAGAACGGTTTTTGTGGAACAAAAACAATGGCCTCTGTTGGGCAAATCGAAACACACGCGGGGTCCCCTCCGCAGAGCTCGCATTTGAAAGGTCTCCTTGTCTCCACATCGAATAACATGGCTCCGAAGGGACAGGCTGAAACGCATTTGCCGCACATTATGCAGGTGTCATAATCGATGACCACCGTCTTTATGTTATTCCGCAAAAAAGAAATAGCACCGACCGGGCAAGCTTGGAGACAAAGGGCGTCTGCGCATTGCTTGCACGTAAACGGAATGTTGTAAGGCAAAGAAAACTTCCCTTCGAGGAAGCCGATCACGGTGATCCGCGATCTGCTTGGATTTAACTCGCTGTGATTGGCTAAGGAGCAGGCTAGCTCACAGCTTTTACATCCGATGCACTTTTGGGGGAGGATCTTTAATTGTCTTGGCATGATTCCCTCGCTATCCCAGAACGGGTAGGGTAAAGTGTAGGTCCAGTTTTTCAAGCGTTTCCCGAGTAGGAACCCCATCCTCGTTCCACCCCATGGCTCGATAATAAGCGGATCTCGCTCTCTCAAAGGTGGGAGCCAGGCTCTTAGCTTTTCCGGGTCCGTCCACAGGGGGTTTCCCCAACCGAGGAGAAAAGCAATCGTCTTCCTTCTGCATCCCTTCTCGTCTGTTAAACATGCGGAGCAGGTTGACAACCCTTCTCCCGACGTTCAAACAATCCTCTACGCCATAACCCATCCCTGTAAGGCAATTCAAAGTCTCAGCCGTCGTCTTCAGAGAACTCGTTTGGTAGTAACAGAATCCAAGGCACTCTGCAAACTGTCTTGCCGGACCCGTTTTCGCTTGAACCTCACCCAAATATTCATCTGGGTCTGCGGTGGGCTTGTCAATCCCCAATTCCGGAGACCCCCGCGACGTCATATCCACCCCCTCCTGGCTGCCGGTATTCGAGATTGCTTGAGTGAAGAGGGTTCCCCACCTTGTTCGAGGATCATGGATATGAGGGGCATTCCCTCTTTTGACATATATCGCCATGTCGGGAAACTCCCCGCCCAGCGTATGGGCGGCTCTCATCACCCCCTCGGCCAAGAGGTCACCAAATCCCTCCCTGCGGCTAATTTTCCTCAAGAGCTCCGCTGCACCCCTGACATTCCCCCACCTCGGTTCTATTCCACTCATCTCCTTCTTGCGGATCAGCCCTTTTTCAACTCCTTCCATGATCATGCTGATCAGGAAGGTCGCCTCTTTTGCATCCATCCCCAGCCTGTCGTTCAGGTCATTGAGCATGGTGACAGCCCCAGGATCGTAGATTCCCCAATTCGGACCAAAACCCGCAAGAATCTCGTACTCGGGCTCTTCCCCGATGGTTCCCTTATAGCGCCCTTTCTTGACCTCTACCACGTGGCAATGATGAAATGTGCACGCGTGGCAGGACCGTGCCTGGAGCCTGTGCAACTTTCTCCTTAAATAGGCTCCCTCAAAAAATTTCTCTCCCGGGAAAACATTAGTCGTCAAGTTCTTAACGGGCACCCAACCTCTTGAGTGATAGGGAATAAAAAACCCCAACGATCCGTATTGATCGACTGTTTTCCCCATGGCTGTATTCTTCGCTTCTCCTCTCCACTGTCTCACGCTTTGCAGAAACGACTCCTTTTCCGAAGGATCAATAGGAATGCCTTGATGGCCTTGGACCACAATGGCTTTCAGGTTTTTAGATCCCATCACCGCGCCCACCCCCCCCGAGGCGACCACATGCCCCCGATCGCTCACAATACAGGCAAAACGAACCCGATGCTCTCCTGCTGGTCCGATTGCCGCAACGCTGATCTTGTCCTCGAACCCGTCTTCGCCATATTTCCTACGAAGAAGATGATCTGTTTCGAACGTGTCCTTCCCGGCCAGGGGGGACGCGTCTTCGATCTGAACTTTCCCATTATCGATGTGCAAATAAACGGGTTTTTCCGATGCCCCCTGAACGACGATGGCATCGTAACCCGAATACTTCAACCGGGCCCCCCAAAAACCATTGGCTTGAGCGGAAACAGCCAATCCGGTCAGTGCATTTTTCGTGACCACCGAGTAGGTTCCGCTTCCCGGAACCAACGTTCCGCTCAGAGGGCCTGTAACGAAAACCAGACGATTTTCGGATGAATAAGGGTCTATCCCGGGTTTCACCTCATCGTATAAAAGGCGAACCCCTAAACCCGTGCCTCCGACATATTGGGAAATAAGATCCAACCTTATCCTTTCTTCGGACACATCTCCCTTGGACAGATCCACTCTCAATAGTTTTTGCATGTAACCGCCTTGTGGAAAACGTTTCATCTGTTTTTCCTCCTGCCAAGCTAATCCGCCTTCCTGTCCCATCTGCACGACACCGTGTTTGAGGGAATTCTCAAAATGCCTGCTCAAAAAGGACTTCGAAATCCTGCTGGGTAGTATACCGTGGATTCCACCGATTGTAATTCGACTCAAAGGCTATACGCGCCATTTCCGGCAGCATCCCCTTCGCAACTCCAATCTCTCTCAATCGCTTCGGTATGCCGAGATCTTGGTTCAACTGCTTTATCGCCTCAACGGCCCGTCTTCCCGCCTCCAATGGGGCAAGGCCCTGGACCCGTTCTCCCATCGCTAGGGCCACTCGGGCGAATTTTTCCGGATTGGCCATCAGGTTAAATTCGGCGCCATAGGGAAGGCAGACCGCATTTGAAAGCCCGTGGGGGACATGGAAGAATGCGCCCACCAGCCTTGCCATGCAGTGAATATTCCCGAGCCCCGTCTCACTGAACCCCATGGCAGCCAGGGTCGCTCCGCAGAGCATACTCAGTCCAGCTTCCAGATTGTTTCGGTTCGAAACAAAAGGCCTGATGTTAAGCGCAATGAGTTCGATGGCATGCATGTTCATAGCATCGGTGATCGGGTTCGCATTCAGGGAAACATACGATTCCAGAGCGTGAACGAAAGCATCCATGGCCGCATGGGCAGCTACGTGATGAGGCAAGGAACTGAGGGCAAGAGGATCTAAGATGGCCACCTTCGCACGGTTCAGAGTCGCACTTCGGATGGACATTTTGATGTCTCGCTCCGTATCGGTAATCACACACGAATAGGAAACCTCGGAGCCCGTACCCGCCGTGGTGGGAATGGCAATCAGAGGAAGGGGGGGCCTCATGAATTTGTCAATTCCCTCATAATCGTGAATTCGTCCTCCGTTGGTAGCAAGAATTCCTACGGCTTTTGCCGTATCCATGGTGCTCCCACCTCCCAGGGCCAACAAGGCGGTGGCTTGGTTTGCCCGGTAGATCTCATAGGCTTTTTCAACTGTCTTACTACTCGGTTCAGGTTCGATTTCGGTGAACATATCAAAGGATACCTGATTCCCCTTCAGGATCTTCTCGATGCAGGAACGAATTTCGCTGGTGGCCACCCCAGGATCGCACAGAAAAAGGAGATGCCGAATATGCCAACAGGCAATTATGTCGTTCAACATCTCATGAGAACTGATCCCCAAATAGATCTGTGTCGGAGATAGGAAGCTCGATGGTCTGAAGCTGTTCATCATGCACTCCTCGTCGGTAGCAACAAATTTGCTTCACCGATCCCTGGGACGCCTTCCTCAATCGCATTAACCCTAAACCGGGACCACCCATATAAAGAGGGCGTCCCTATCGGCGAACCTGGCAACGGTCTGTGTCTATCTATTCATAGCCCTTTTATCTCTTTTTATCAAACAGAGGGAGAGGATTCCTTGGTAGATCCCATCTGATGCCCAAGCCGCATCCAATAGGCATCAACAAGGCTTCCCAACGTCCACAATGAGACCCGGAGCGGAGGGAAGGACTGAAATGAACGGAGATCCGGCAATTCTTTCTCGCGCCATCTCCAACCCCTCTTTCACTGAACCGGCACCCGTGAGGAGCATTCCTTTCAGCGTATCCTTGGAGAGCCGGTCAGACACAACGATCAGATGGGCCCTCTGCAGGGCCCGTGCAAAATAATAGGCTTTTCTTGACCCCCCAGTAAAACCAAGCTGATTAAATCGTTCGATGATCTCTTGTGGACTCGATGCGGCCCTTAACCAGTTTTCCAAATCTTGACTGCCGACCCCTTCCCGGCACTCAGCAACCAGGACAATGACGCCACCCGGCTTCACGATAAGTTCGGCGGTTGAGATGGCCTTTTGGGACTGCCACAGATTAATATCTCTTGGAAAGCCTCCGGGGCTTGTCACCACAATATCGGCACACTCCGGTACCGTCACCCTCGCGACCTTGTCACAAAATGCCACGCCTTCTTCCCAGGCCCGAACCAGATCCCCGGCCACCACCTTTGCCAACTGCCCTTGATGATTTAAAACAACATTCACTATGAAATGAACCCCCACCTTCTCAGCAGCCTCCATGGCCAAGGTGTGGAAAGGATTGTCCGTCAATTTCCCGATCATGATCCTGTCCGGGCGGATACCGTGCTGTTTCTTGATGTTTTCGAAGGAGGCCACGCCCGGCAAAATACTCTTTCTCCCTCCTGAATAACCTGCTGCGTGATGGGGGCTGATGACGCCCGTCAGGATTCTTATCTTCGCCTCAGCCACAGAGCGGTTGATCCGAAGTTGAAACGATTTGTCCTTGCCTATCATGGCGACATAGGCCAGTTCCTCATTGTCCCAGGCCGAATGGTTTATGGGCATAAACCTATCTACAATCTCTGGCCCTAACATCCGATCAAGGTCTTCCCGACCACAGGGTGGATGTACCCCCGTGGCAATGACGATTTTCACGTTCTCCGGCTTAATTCCCGAGAACAGCAATTCTTCAAGTAGAGCATGGAGCAATTCTTTACTTGGGACAGGCCTTGTCTTGTCGTCGATCACGATGGCTATGGTATCCCGGGGCATTATGGATCGAAAGAAACGGGTCCCCTTGGGCGTTCGAAGGGCTTTTCGGATGGCCCCCGCAAAGTCAAGCAGAGATTCGACTTGATCTGGCTTCACGACAGTCAGCAGTTGCCGTTCCGGTATCTTTGCTGGTTGATATCCAGAACCATATGGAATGTCAATTTTTAAATCAGCCATTCTGTATCCCCTCACTTAACCGGTGCAACTTTAATGGCTTAAATTGGCCGCTTAAAGCCTCATTTCTTCCCGTAACTTCTGAGAAACTGTGAAAAAATCACTTCAGGCGGAAAGGGGGAGCAGGGATATCGGAAAAGTTTAATAGCGTCCCTTTCTGGCATTGGCTTCTGATGTTGAAAAACTTTAATCTTTACTGGTGACTTCCATGCATCCATCAACTCTTTTCTCAGATAATTCGGGTTGTAAAACTTTGAAGATAGGCTTGCCCCACCTCCAGTCACAATCATTTCACAGCTTCTTAGGAATTATATGGCCAGACTGTTCCGATTTGATTTCTCTGATCTAACCAAAGGTTCCATTGGCTTCCATTGCTTCTTTACGTTTTTGAATCGAATGATGAATCTGTACAAGTCTCCTCGATAAAACGACTGAAATAAATCCACGGGCTTATGTCTCTTGTCATACATGATCCTCTCTACAAAGAGAACAGGGGACCCTGAGCTGATCTCCAATTTTTCTGCTACCTCTTGATCTGCAAACGAAGCCTCTAACGTTTGAACGGCCTCCGTGAACTGGACGCCGCATTCCTCTTCCAGCGTTCGTAGCAGCGTCTTTTCGTATAGCATTTTCTCATTCAGCCTATCGCCAATATCTACAGGCAGATAATTGATCGTATACGTAAAAAGCCTGCCCCCTAAGTACCGAATTCTCTTGATCTGCACAACCTCATTGGTTCCAGCCTCCAATTCCAGCTTTTCCCTCACCAATTTCGACGCACCTTTCCTGCTGATCTCAACCGATTTTGCCTTCACCTTTGCTACCTGATACGAGAAGAGGTCGTCCATAAATCCACTGGTTTCCAAGCTAAAACTATTGATCAGGCTTTCGTTTGCCGTAACAAAAGTCCCTTCGCCTCTTCTACTATTCAAGAAACCTTCCTGGACTAACTGCGAGACCGCCTGGCGAACCGTCAACCGGCTTACCCTGAATCTCTCCACAAGTTCATTCTCTGTGGGAATCTTTTCCCCCTGAAGGAATTCCTTGTTAACAATCCAGTTTTTAATTGTCTGCTTAATCTGATAATAAACGGGCAGGACCGGATTCATGGCGCCCAGACTCCTTGTATTCTGAACTCGATCTTCTGGGAGGTTGTCATATGATTTAGAAATAAAGTTGTATATATTTGTTCACAATGACAAGAATTTGTCAAGAGAAAATTTTTTTATCCGGATTCAAGGATCACTTCGTCTACAGCACTTCTAGTATAACGTTTCATTAATACATATACATCAAAAGGTTTGTGCAAAATTGAATTTTTTCCATCTGTGCACGACAGGAGAATCATTGATTTCTTTAATACCGAGAAGAATTCTATCTTTGAGTTCCTTCTTGGAAGTCACGCGAATATGTTTCAGAAAGGTTCTGGCCATTTTACCAAATAGGGTTTCAACC
>DCUS01000119.1:26610-39021 GCA_002327885.1 Syntrophaceae bacterium UBA2208 | reverse complement strand
AATTTTTTCATCTTTCTCTCTATTCCGGAAAAAGATGCTACAAGAATTCCTTCAGGATCCAATGATGCTATGTCCTCGACTGCTGTCACTTTGAATCCTACCACCTCTTCTTGGTTTAACATTTCATCATCCACAATGATTCCCACCAATTTAAGATTTAATCCTTGAAGGGTCATGTAAGCAATTTCAATTTCTTCACTTGCCCCGAAGAACACAATACGACTGATACCGGCATTCTTCATTTCAAGTAGTTTCCCCATCATCAGGTCCTTAACCCATACATAATGTTCCACCGCCCGGCTTATCATTTCAGATGTGAGTCTGTCCTTTTCTAAAATTCCTCTGGTTGTTAAATAATACCCCGTTCTATGTCCATTCATGTTCCTTACTTGAATCCATCCTCTTTCAACCATACGCCTCAAGCAGGTATTGGTTGCGCCAAGAGCCATGCCAGATCTAACGGCCAATTTTCGCTGAGAAACAATCGGAGTCTTTTCTAATTCCTGCAATAGGCTTAATTCTCTCAGTCGAGGAAAATGTTCGAAAACTTGAAGATTCTTCATAACCGGTCTAAGAATCTCACTGTTTTATTTAACGAAAAGTGCAGGTAGATAAAAAATGTACACCACTTTGACTAAAATCGTTCGAGTCGTGAACATTCCTTTTAAAAAAAATCAGCATATAACATATTGGAATAGAATAGTTTTTTGGATCTTCCCCCATTTTCTTTTTTCATTTCAAAACAGCATTTTAAACCTTAGTTATGCAAGAATTATCCCATTGTTTCTAATATCTTTTCGATTTCAATAACTTTTGATTTCCAACTGAATTTTTCAAGGGTTAACCGTAAACCCCGAAGCCCCATTTTTATCCTATCATCTCGATTCTTGATCATTGCATAGAGTGTTTTTTTAATCTCTCCCGGATTATCGGGTTCTACCAAATACCCTATCCCTTCTTTTTCAATAAATTCTAAACCCTCGACTCTGCTGGCCAATATGGGTTTTCCACAAGCCATATACTCATAAAGTTTGAGGGGGGAAAACCCTGATGCTAATTTTCGCTTTAGGAGAATGCAAATGTCGGCAATATTGATGTAAAGAGGAATCTTTGAGTATTCGACCATCCCTGTAATGATAAAATGTCCTGACATCCTTTTTTGGTTCACTTCTGCCTCGATTTTGCTTCTCAGTACTCCATCTCCCACAATTAAAAATTTAAGGTCATTCACCTCCTCTACTAACTCGGGGACGGCTTGAATCAAGTATTCAACCCCTTGCCATGGAGCTAAGTTCCCGACGAAGATAACCACAGTATCTTTCTCTTTAATCCTTAAGTTTTTTCTAGTAGTGGTTAACACACCATGGTCATGAATGGGATGAAACAATTTAAGATTAACTCCATTGCTTATAACTTCCACATTGTTTGGCCGGCATCCGCAATGGGAGATTAGGTATGAGGCAATCTGAGGTGTAACGGCTATTACTTTATCTGAGCACCTTCCTGCAATATGCTCTGCTGCTTTAATCGTAGCAACTACGATTTTCCGAAGAATTGAATTTCTATTCAGTTTTTGCTCCTCACTGGCTAATCCATTCATCTCAAACACTATCTTATTCCTGAAGAGAATACGTGGTATAAGCGCAAATACTGTAGCATGGTAATCGCGTGCGTAAATGACATCGTAACTCGACACCTTTCTAAATAGATAAAAAAGAAGAAAAAAGAGGGAGACCAACATAGAATGCCTGTTGGCCCATCTTTTTATCCAATGATTTTTGGGAACAGAAGATAAATAAGGGTTAAGGTTGTAAAAGGCATCAAAAACATCAAACGATTCTGAGGCTCTGGCGATCAAACCGATTTCGTGCCCGCGTTCTTTAAGCCCATTGATTGTTTCTCTAATATGGACGACAGAACCTTTATGAAGCGATATATTTTCTAAAGTGATGTAAAGGATTTTCATCTGATTCTTTGCGTTTAGACGATCTCCTGAGATTGTTCATTTCCAGAACAACCTAAAGAAAAAAATGAATTCTAATGAAAGGCCATCTCATAAATCCCGATCATTTTTGACGTATTCTTTTTCTCTTCTGCTCGATCTTCAATGATTTCAATATTCTTTTGACTCGCCTTTTTTCGTAACGCTATATTTTGCCGGGCTTCCATAATCTTTTCTGCGAGAAAAACCTCATTTTCCAAAGGAACCAAAAATCCATTTTCACCATCTGAAACCCACTTTTGGTTGGAACTTATACTTGTAACAATAGGAAAGGCCCCTGATGCCATGGCCTCCAGCAATGAGACGGAAGTCCCATCCGAATTCGAAGTGGAAACATAAATGTCTGCGCTACCCAGAAGGCATGACATTTCTTCGTGTGGAACGTTACCTAAAAAAGTGATATAACGATTTATGTTTAAGTTCTTTGCCTGGTTTTCCAGGTCCGGTCTTTCCGGACCTTCTCCTGCTATCACGAATCGCCATTCCGAATTTTTCTTAATCACATGCGGAATTGCTCGAACAAGCAGGGAAACATTGTAGAGAGAATGAAGGTTCCGATTGCTTAAGACAGTTAACGGTTCATCTTTTCCCTTAAATTTTCGATTCTTTCCAACCTGAAGGAAAGAGCCATCTACGGCCATTGGAAAGGCCGATATCTTTCCTTCCTCGATTCCCCATATTTCGATCTCCTTCTTCATGGAATTCGAAACGCAATGAACATGTTCGGCCCTTGTACAGACAAAAAGAAAAATCCTTTTAAAAAAACCTGATCTCTCTGCTGCCATCCTGTGATCAGAGCCATGAATTGTTACGATAAGGGGTCTTTGAACCAACAGTCCAGTTAGCGCACCTATCAGCCCTATGGGTATTGCCCAGTGGACATGGATGAGATCACACTTGTTTTTAAGGGTGACATAAAGAGTTACTAAAAACCCAGTCATATAATAGAGAATCATCCGAAAATAAGGAATCTTTCTGTATTGAATTAAGGATTTATTCTCAGAAAAAAAGGGGAACCGATAAACTCGGATACCATTCTTTTCTTCATATGAAGGGCTTCTTTTGTAAATCTTTGGTGTGACTATGGAAATCTGATATCCCTCTTCTCTTAATAAGGCGGCTAATTTTTTAATAAAAATACCTCTGTAAGAAGAATCGAAATCTGGATAAGCACCAGTCAGAAATAGAATAGATTCTTTACTCATCGATCCCCTGAACCCCGGAGCCTTTTGCCGTGATATATTTTTTAAGCTCCAGATTTTCTTTTTGAACACGAAGGATCTCTTTTCGAATCGAAACAATCTGAAGAGCTATAAAACCGAAAGATAATATCTGTATCCCCCCTAAAATCAATAAAATGACAAACGTTATTAATGGTCGTCCTGGAGTTAAACCTCCCGAAAATCTCAAGTAGGCCACATATAAACCCATAAGTAGTCCAATTCCAAGGGTCATCAGGCCGATAAAACCAAATATAATCATTGGCTTTTCAAAAGCAGAGAAGACTAAATGGGAGGTCGCTGTTTTCTTAAATTTGAATTTCGATTTTCCTTTCCTTCGGCTTGATAAAACCGCAGGGACTTCTTTAACCCGGAACCCTAAAGCCAAAGCTTTTGAAAGGATCTCAAGATGGATTTCTTTTCCATCCGATTCGAGTTCGAGAGAATCAATGACCTTTCTTCGATAAGCACGAAAGATTCCGGTGGAGGTATAGATTCTGTTGGGCATGGTAAACCGGAGGACCCGATTCCCTAACTTACTAATCCATAGCCGAAGCCACGGAACATTTTTAACACCCCCACCCGGCATATAGGGGGACCCGAGGACAAAATCAATTTGAGGCCCTTCTTTCAGGGTCTCTATAAGATCAATGATATAATGGGGATCGTAACTCAGGTCAGCATCTATCGAAACAACGATTTCTCCTTTCGACTCCTGGAATCCTTTCCTTAATGCCATTCCCCGGCCAATATTCCCTGGATAAGAAACGATTTTAATCTTCTTATTCAGGGCGGCAATCCCCTCTAAAACCTCGAGGGTATTATCAGTGCTCCCATCATTGACCGCAATGATTTCGTAATCTCCCGTTAAAGAAGACAGTGACTCCTCCACCCTGATGAAAGTATGCTCTGCATTCTCGGCTTCATTAAACATCGGGATGATAATTGAAAGGTCCATGCCGTTGCCGTTAGACGAAAACATTAATGTATGAGCAGCTTTTGCAAATTAATGGACAATTTCTGATCACTGTTCACATTTCGAACACTTAATAGCAAAAAATAAAATCATATAACTACCTGATTTTATGACATATAATTATAACTGTCGAGAAATAATGCCAAAAACTATGGAGTTAAAACAGCAAACTTTATGCCATTTATTTGGATTTTTTCTATAAGGAAGCCAGGAATTCAGGAAAATGGGGTTTACACGATTGAAATGTAATCATTGATCTCTTTAACGTATCTGGAATATAGTTCTTCAGTCATATTTACAGCCTTAAGTATCATTGAATGTTCAAGCCGATCATATTCATGGACCAATCTATTCCTGAGACCCGCTGAGGGTGCAAGTTTTTNNATAATCATCAGGAACGGTATGACCTGTCTCAATAATCAGATGTATATTTATATCAATAGCTGTCTCAATCAATTCTTGTAAAAGCCTTTCTGTCGCTTTTCTTTTGTATAAGTCCTGGAGATATTCATCCGTATTCAAGTCTTTAATCGGTTCAAGAATCTTAAGATTTTCTATAATAACAGCAAGTTTCCTTCTGACGATTTCGACTTCGATGGGACTCATATAAGCCCTCTTTCTCCAAGAAAATGGTGAATTGCCTTTTCCTGTGCATCACGCAATTTTTTTGTATCAAAATATATTCGGAATGTTAGTGACTGAAAGGTATTGAACAGACCCGGTTTTTTTTCAAAGAGCACCTTGCCATGTCGGATCGCCGAAAATTTCATAAGGGGACTCGCGCGCCTTAAATCAACCACGTCCACTTTATCCGTTCTCAAAAGCTGAATCACCCGGTTAGTAAGGGTCAATATATCAATGGGTCTATCGAATAAGAATCCAAGGTCAATATCGCTTTCTGGGTATTCTTTACCCGAAGCAACAGATCCAAATAGCAAAACAAGCCGTAAACCTTCCTCACTAAATAGAGGAGCCAACCTGCCCTTAATTTCTCCTATGTTGAATTTAGCCATATGTTCTAAGGCTTAATCGCTGAGGAAAGTACCCCACTTGTCTTCGGGTTATGGTAACGAGGCCCGTTTCGTCATTAGAAGGCTACTTCTATCGTTTGAAAGGTTTCATTTTCGCGGCTTCCTGGCTTACTTAGCATAATTATTAAACAAAATTTGTTCAATTCATGGCTTCCTGGGTTCCTTATTATAATTATTAGACAAAAAAAGCAAGATAAATAAATTATCTTGCCCTATCATTCACTTAACGCTATGCTCTATGCACTTTGCAATCTTCTGAAAGTCTATTTAGCCCATTTGTCGGCGGGGGTTTTAACACCATCCTGGTCAATGAACAAACTTCCATCAGTTATTTGTCTTGCTGTAGTGGGATCTGCCTCACCTATAAAAGTGGTGACGGTAGCCGAGTTCATCAAAATGGCATAATCTCCTGATACTGCAGGAACGCCCCATGTATTTCTAAGTTGGGTAAGATTGGTGGAGTAACTTCCCCGCTCTGCTCGAAACATCTCCTGAGCTGCCCTTAATTGCTCCAATGCAGTTTTGGCGTCGGCTCTCCGTGCTCTCTGCATGTAATTGGTATAGACAGGTATGGCAATAGCGGCGAGGATTGCGACAATTACTATGACCACCAATAATTCAATAAGAGTAATTCCTTTATTTGGATTCTTCATTCTACACCCTTTACTAAGATTTAGGTCTTAGGTGAACCGGAAAACCTGGGGAGGTTCCCCATATCCAGCGGATTGAACCATCGCCAGGGGAATTTGGAGTTAAGATCAAAGTTTCTCCATCCACCAGAGGATCAATATTTTGAATGGTAGCGGTAATCACACCATTATTCAGAACTGACATATCTGAGATTCTTGTAATACTCCCTAATCCAATGCCAAGACTATTCAGTATTTCAAGTGTCGTTGGGCAATTCGGCCACGACCCTTCGCTGTCTTGATAATACGTTGTAACGCTACTACTGACTACTGACATTGCGTTCTCAACTTCCCCTAATCTTGCTTTAATAATGTAACCTTTATAGTAAGGCATCGCTATGGCTGCAAGAATTCCTATAATTGCAATAACGATAAGTAACTCAATAAGTGTAAATCCCTTAGTTGATTTGCTCATATTGAGCCATCTTCCCTTCGACTTCCCGATCCCCAACTTATATGTCTTGTTAAAAGATTTGTTGGTGCCCCGAGGGTATTCGGGGCACCAACGGTGTGTTGGGTGGAAATTCTTGAATTTAAATTACCTTCTTGGTATGAATGACGCTGGAACTGTTCCACCCCAAGCCCAAGAAATCGAACCGTCAGCATTTTCGGTTGGGGTTAATGTTAGATCCATAGTGTCTACAGCATCATCAATATTGGCAACGGTTGCAGTTATGATTCCATCTGCCTGACCTACACTCAATGCACTCACTCGATTTAACGCTCCGAGTGAGACCCCTAAACTGTTCTGGATCTCAGGAATACCCGGACAATTGGGCCATAGTGCAACACCTTCTGTCTCTTGCCGATAAGCGGCGACAGCACTTGCAACAGTACTCATAGCATTTGTTACTTCAGTCAATCTTGCTTTAATCGTCTGTGTCCGATACATCGGGATGGCAATGGCTGCCAAAATACCGATGATGGCGATGACGATCAACAACTCAATCAATGTGAATCCTTTTTCTCTCCTTAACATAGTAAACCTCCTTTTTGGTCTTTTTAGTTTCTTTGGTTGGTCTGGTTTGTTTGGTTAATAAATTGTTTGCCTAATCCAATGTCTTCTAAAACTATCTACTCTCTACTTTTTTTTCATTCACCTCCTTCACAAATTTTTTATGTTTATGGTTGAGCATAATTTGTGCCAAACCTTTAGATTTTATAAAAGTTTTTATAGATTAATTAAGCAATTAATATCATTAAGAAAAATATTTTGATAAATTTACTTACTTTTAATTTCATCTTTCTGGGAAATCAAAAAAATAAGAAAAAAAGCTATTTTTTGTCTGAGTAATGACAATTTTTGACAATAAGGAAGCCAGGAATGCAGGAGAAAAAACTGATTCAGAGTTCCTCGATTAGCTAATGATTCATTTCCCAGAAGGATGGAGCCTATGATCCAAATTCCAATTAAAAAAGAGATTTNNTAATTAAGGTATGAAATCCAAATCTTTTGAAAAGACGATTAAAATTTGGATCGCGGTGGGAATGATTTCTATTACCGCACTGACTGTATTTGGGGTCACCTTTTTTTTCTATTTCACCCATGATCTCCCAAGCATTGAAGCCTTGAAGAATTACAAACCTTCCACGGTGACCAAAATATTTTCTGAGGAAGGGGAAGTGATCGGTGAATATTGCTATGAAAAAAGAGAGGTGATCTCTCTGGACCGGGTTCCCAGCTTTTTAATTCAAGCTTTTGTTGCAGGAGAAGACGCAAGATTTTTTCATCATCGGGGGGTAGATTATCTGGCCGTTCTCAGAGCGCTTTACAGAAATATCTTTTCCGGGGAGATTGTTCAAGGAGGGAGCACCATTACCCAGCAGGTGGTCAAATCTCTTTTGCTCTCGCCTGAAAAGAGTTATACGAGAAAGATCCGTGAAGCCATCTTGGCTTATAAAATCGAGAAGTACCTTACCAAAGAGGAAATTCTTTTTTTATATTTAAATCAAATCTATTTGGGGCATGGAGCTTATGGCATTGCCATGGCTGCAGAAAATTATTTTGGAAAAACCTTAGAGGAATTAAACATTGGTGAGGCGGCTTTGCTGGCCGGCCTTCCCCAGGCCCCCAGTAAGTACTCCCCTCACCAAAATCCCCAACAAGCGAAAAAGAGACAGATTTATATCCTTAATCGGATGGTCGAAGAGGGGTTTATTTCATCGGTTGAGTCTAACAAAGCCATTCAATTTCCCTATTCGATTAGGAGTAAAGTAAAACCTTTCGTTGAAAAAGCTCCTCATTTCGTCGAACATATCAGACGTTATCTCGAGGAGAAATATGGAAGGGACACCCTTTATAAAAATGGCCTTCAGGTGTTTACGACCGTAGACCTGAATTACCAGAAAACAGCCCAGGAGGCCTTGGAATCCGGATTAAAGGAAATTGAGAAAAGACAGAAATATTCACCGGCAAATATGCCTTTGAATCTGGATGGAGCCCTGATCTGTTTAGATATCGAAACGAGTTATGTCAAGGCTCTGGTGGGAGGAAGGGATTATAGAAAAAGTCAGTTCAATCGGGCTATTCATGCAAGGAGACAAACAGGGTCCGCCTTCAAGCCAATCATTTATGCATCCGCTTTGGATAAAGGCTACACCCCCGCCTCCATCATCGTAGATTCCCCTATTGTTTTCGAATGGGGAGATCAAAAATGGAAACCTAAAAATTATGAAGGAAGATTTTCCGGACCCACTACCCTTAGAAATGCTCTCACTCATTCTATTAATGTCGTGACGGTCAAGATCGCTCAGGATATTGGGGTAAATTATATACGGGATTACGCTAAGAAATTGGGGATATCCTCCTCCCTTTATCAAGAACTTTCCATGGCTCTCGGATCCTCCAGTATATCTCTTTTTGAATTAACGAAGGCTTATGCCGTTTTTGCTAACCAGGGGAGGTCCTTCAAACCCATTTTCATTAAAAAGATTCTGGACAGGGATGGGAATCTATTAGAAGAAAATCTCCCCCCCTTCTATTTTGAAGAATTCCCATCAGAAGAGCAGGTCATCACTCCTCAGACAGCATTTCTAATCACCTATCTTATGGAAGGAGTCGTTCAACACGGAACGGGTTGGAGGGCAAGGGCTCTCGGCAGGCCGGTGGCGGCTAAAACCGGTACGACAGACCAGTTTATGGATGCCTGGTTTATCGGATATACCCCTGAAGTGATCACCGGAGTTTGGGTGGGCTTCGATGACGAAAGGTCTCTTGGCGAAAATGAGACAGGCTCCCGGGCTGCCTCGCCGATCTGGGTTGCCTATATGTCAAAAATATTAAAGGACAAACCCAAAAAAGATTTTTCATTGCCTGAAGGGGTGGAATTCATGAAAATCGATCCGAAGACAGGTCTGATCGGGGAGGGCAGAGAATCTATCCTTGAGTGTTTCATAGAAGGGACCGGACCTTCACAAAAAGCTCTTTCACCTTTAAAGACCACAACCGATTTCTTCAAATTCGACTTCAATTTTTCAACAAAAACCAAGTGAGAAACGAAACTGGAATGATGGAATAGTGGAATAATGGATATGATTTTTTTTTAACCCAATATTCCAGTATTCCAATTTTTTGGATTGGTGCCGAAGAGGGGACTCGAACCCCTACAGGGACTACTCCCCACTAGACCCTGAATCTAGCGCGTCTACCAATTCCGCCACTTCGGCATGGTTCATCAAACCTGTGAGACTAATTGAAAATCACAACTTATTATTTTATATTTTTTAGTATAAAGTCAAGTAGTCGGTCACTGGATGTCACTGGAATAATGGAATGATGGAATAATGTAAAATAATAAAGATAAGATTTCTATCCGATTATTTTAAACTTAACATCCCGATATTCTAACGTTCCGGTATTCTAATCCTCTGAATAATCACATGGAAATCATCAAAGGGATTGAAAATTTAAAAAGACCCTTCAGGAACCCTGTAGTAACCTTGGGGAATTTTGACGGGGTTCACCTGGGGCATCAAGAAATCTTAAAAAGAGTAATGGAAGAGGCATCAAGACTTCAAGGGGAAGGAGTGGTTATCACCTTTGAGCCTCACCCTCTCAAAGTGCTTGCACCCGAAAAGTGTCTGCCATTGCTCACCCCATTTCGAAAAAAAATGTTGCTGCTTGAGAAATCAGGAATGGAAAACGTGCTCTGCATCGATTTTTCATTGGCTTTCTCAGAACTCCCCCCTTTCAATTTCATCCAAGACATCCTGGTGAATAAGGTAAAAGTGAAAAAGATTATTATCGGATATAATTATCATTTTGGGCAAGGTCAAAAAGGAGACGCTAAAACCCTCAAGAATGCAGGGAAGGTTTTTCATTTTGATGTGGAGGTTGTGGAACCATTAACAATTGGTTCCACCATCGTCAGCAGTTCGAAAATAAGAAATTTGATTCAACAAGGTGAGGTGGAAGAAGCCTCAAGATTATTGGGAAGAAATTATCCCGTCCTTGGAAAAGTGGTAGAGGGAGCAAAGAGAGGACAAACATTAGGTTTTCCCACAGCCAACGTAGAAATCTCTGATGAGCTTTATCCGAAGCCTGGGGTTTATGCTGTAGCGGTGGAGTGGAAGCGACAACATTACAAGGGTCTTGCGAATGTNNCTTAATTTTAAAGGGATTCTTTATGGAGAGGAGATTCAAGTCTGTTTTAAAAAGAGAATCCGCGATGAAATCCGTTTTGATTCTCCCACCGCCCTCGTCCATCAAATTCAAAAAGATATTCAATGGGCGGAGGAATATGTATTTAAAAAATGAAGCCAAATTCTTAACGAATGAGCTTGCCAAACCTCGTCCATTTAATTTCATCCCATGTCCACGGGAATAATAAATTCAACATACTTGGTCCGGAGAAGTAGATGATAAACGCCTTCCCTTTAATGTCTTGAATATTCACGAAACCCCAAAAACGACTATCCTGACTATTATCGCGGTTATCTCCCAGAACAAAGATGGAATTTTTAGGGACCGCTTCTGGACCATACTTCTCTTTCGATTGGAAATATTTTGCCCATTCGTTCTTTTCATCGTAACGTCCCCATGGATCATTAATTAATTGATTGTTGATATAGATTTTATTGCGAATGATCTCCACTTTTTCTCCTTCTGTCGCAATCACTCTTTTAATAAAATCCTTCGACCGATCCTTCGGGTAGATGAATACGATGATATCCCCCCGTTGAAGCTTTTTCCCGCCAAAAATCTTCTTACTTGAACCAAAGATCTTGTCGGAATAAGGAATTCTTATTCCATGAATAAATTTATTGACAAGGATATGGTCCCCGATCAGCAAAGTGGGTTCCATCGAACTGGATGGAATTTTAAAGGCCTGGATGATAAAGGCCCTGATAAAAAGAGCAATCAGGATTGCAAAGAAAATTGGCTTTATATAATCTTCTAAAATATTTTTCTTCCCCATGATCTCCTCTTTCTTTCAAATAACGCTAAGCGCATCGTGCATGTGGCATAGCGTTTTTTTTCTATTCATTAAACTTTAATCCCTTATTTCAACATTCCAATCTTCTGCACGTTGCTCTATGCTTTCTGCGATTTCCTGATAGACTTCCGGTCTCCTGTCTTTCAAAAAAGGCCACTCCTTCCTCGCCTTATCTATATTTTTAAGGTCGATCTCGATCAAAGCGATACTATCTTTCATCCCCGTGGGTTTATCTAAGAACTCTCCCTCCGGAGAAATGCAAAAGGATTTTCCATAAAAATCTTGTTTCTCTTCACTTCCCACTCGATTCACTCTGAAAATGTAAACTCCATTGGCCAGAGCATTACTTGAAATCACCGTCTCCCATTTTTTTTGTGAGGCAAAAGCGGCAGCGGTGGGAGAGAAAATAATCTTGGCTCCCTTTAAGGCTAATATTCTTGAGCCCTCCGGAAAGAAATTGTCCCAGCAGGTCTGGACGCCAATGGGTGCAAATTTTGTTTTAAAAACAGGAAATCCTTGGTCTCCCGGAGAAAAATAAAATTTCTCCTCCCAAAGCGGGATCTGAGGAATATGGATCTTTCGATACCTTCCCAGAAGCTCTCCGTCCGCATTGATAACAAACGTTGAATTATAAAATAAATCCTTTTCGACTTCAAAGGTCGGACAGACCAAAACGACTCCACATTCCTCCGCCAGCTTTTGCATCCTCGTAATGGTAAATCCATCATACTTTTCGGCTAAAGAGAAATAGGATTTGTTCATTTCTCTTGGAAACCAATGGGTTGTGAATAACTCCTGGAAGCAAATGATGTGAGCGCCCTTTTCAATTGCAATTTGGGCAAATTTTAAGGCTTTATCAATATTCCGCTCCTTCTTCTCACAACAGGATATCTGTATCCCTGCCAATTTAATCAATGGCTGTCTCCTTTCAATGATTGAAAAATTTTGCAAATGCTAACAAAGTTAAGGCGAAGTGTCAAGGTTTCGATCTTTTCGACTTTATTTCTTTATTGCTTTTTTTTACAATAAATTTATAATGTTATTGGTTATTGTCTTGA
>DCUS01000119.1:0-26570 GCA_002327885.1 Syntrophaceae bacterium UBA2208 | reverse complement strand
GGGGAATCAGGCCTTTACATGGCTGAGTTGAATGAATATGATTTGATCATTCTTGATCTGATGATTCCAAAGATCGATGGATTAGAAGTGTTAAAAAGAATTCGAAAAAACAAAAACAATGTCCCGGTACTGGTTCTCACTGCCAGGGATACGGTGGAAGATATCGTAAAGGGTTTGGATGCCGGTTGTGATGATTATTTAAAAAAACCTTTTGAATTCTTAGAATTTTTAGCCAGAATACGCGCCCTTTTACGCCGGGAAAAAATAGACAAAGAACCTATCCTGAAAATTGGCGACTTGACCTTATCCCTGGTCACCCATAAAGTCATGAGAAGGGGAAAAGAGATAGAACTTACCGGGAAGGAATATGCCCTCTTAGAATATTTTATGAGAAACCCTGACAAAGTTCTCACACGGACGATGATTTCTGAACATGTCTGGGATTACCATTTCGACTCAATGACCAATGTGGTGGATGTTTATGTGAACTATATTCGAAAGAAAATTGACAAGGGTTTTGAACCCAAACTGATCCATACCATTCGAGGGGTCGGTTATATCATGAAAAAGGCCTAAATGCATTTCAGAAGTATTCGGTTTAAACTCACCTTATGGTATGTCTTGTTATTAGGAATTTTATTATTTTCCTTTAGCAGTTTTTTATATTTCACCCTCTCGAAAAGCCTTTATCGCGATGTGGATAATAAATTAAGTTCCCTTGCCAAACTCATTGCCTCAGAATCTGTGTCTCCTCTGTCGAAATTCGGCTTCGGAAACATTGACCAGGCCCTCGAAACCTCCATGAATCTTAAACCGATCGGAAAATTCATTCAGGTCTTCGATGAATCAGGCAAGATCGGCGGGAAATCCGACAACTTAAAAAATCTTCAACTTCCGATCAGTTTAAATGCACTGAAGAACGCTTCAAAAGGTCTGGTCACCTTTGAAACCAATCGTTCTTTCGAGAACACCCCTTTGAGGATCATCACCCACCCTGTTCTTGAAAACAATCACGTGACGAAAATTATTCAAATCGCTTCTTCCTTAGAAGAAGTGGAGGAGGCCCTCAACACTTTGTTTATCATCTTAGTGATCGCTGTCCCGCTGGCGCTTATGGTGGCGAGCCTGGGAGGGCAATTCCTTGCCCATAAGGCGCTGAAACCGGTGGATCATATCACTCAAACAGCCAGAATGATCACCTCACAAAATCTCAACCAGCGAATTCTTCCCCCCAAGGTGCAGGATGAAATATCCAGATTGACCGAAACCTTTAATGAGATGATCTCCCGGCTGGATCAATCCTTTCGTCAAATCAAACAATTTAGCTCAGACGCTTCCCATGAATTAAAAACACCCCTGACCATTCTCAAAGGAGAAATTGAAGTCATGCTCCGAAAGGACCGGACCCCCCAAGAATATCAACAAACTTTGAAGAGTAATTTGGAAGAAATCAACCGAATGTCACAAATTATCGAAGATCTTTTAATTCTTTCCAAAACGGATACCGGGGAGATACGGTTGAATAAAGAGGATATTAGCCTCACGGGAATCCTCAACGAAGTGGTGGCTCAAATGGAAAGGTTGGCAAAATCCCAAAGATTGCATCTCTCCACATCGAACCACCATCAGGATATCCGTATTTTTGGAGATGCTTTGCGCATCAGAGAGCTGTTCATCAATTTGATTGAAAACGGGATTAAATATACTGAAGAGGGTGGTTCGATTCATATCGCCCTCGAAAAGGAAAACGAGCTCTCCGTGGAAAATCAGCCAGACCGGATCAAAAGAGAAAAAGGAAATTTTGCCAAAATTGTTGTATCCGATACCGGAATTGGGATCGCCAAGGAGGATCGGGAAAAAATATTTGACCGTTTTTTTCGAGTGGATAAAGCGCGCTCAAGAGAACAAGGAGGAAGCGGCCTCGGCCTGAGTATTTGCAAGTGGATTGTTGAAGCTCATCAAGGTGAAATTAAAGTAGAAAGTGATTTAGGAAAGGGAAGTTCCTTCATCGTGATCTTGCCTCTCTCTTCCCCTCATAATATTGAATTGAAATCCGCCTTTTAATCCAAACATTCATCCCTCAATATTGGATAATAATTAACCAGTTTCGCCATTATTTCGAACTAATTTGTAATGTCTGGAATATCTGGATAAAAATAATGCAATAAATTCAAATAATTATAAATAGGCAAAAATTGGCACTCATTTTGCTAATAACAACTTTTATCATGACAAAAATTTAATTTTTTTAATATTTCAAATTATTACAAAAACTTAAGAGGGAGCAAAAATTGACAGAGCGTTTAGGCGAACTCCTCATCAAAAGAAATTATATCACCCCCGACCAACTTAAAAGAGCCTTAGATGAACAAAAGATGAAAGGGGGGCGTTTAGAATCAAATCTGGTCAGGTTAGGCTATATTAAAGAAGATGAATTACTATCATTTCTCAGCGCCCAATACAGGGTCCCTTCCGTAAAGATTTCGAAGATGGAAATCAATCCGAATGTGATCAAATTAATTCCCTCCAGTGTTATAAAAAAGTATTTTATCCTTCCCATCAATCGATTGGGTCCTAAACTGACGCTTGCCATGGCCGATCCAAGCAATATTGTTGTGATCGATGAAATTAAATTTATGACCGGTTTCCATGTCGAACCCGTAGTCGCTTCAGAAACAGAAATTATCGATGCGATTAAAAAATATTATGGAGGAGGCGGAAATGTCGCAGGGTTAGGGACCATCTCGTTCCAAGCCAACGATTTTAATCTGGATGATGAGGGTAAGACAATCAGAAATGATGGCATCATGCTCGAAGAGGATGTGGTCGATATAGAAGATTTTAATAAATTGGTTCATGGAGCCGTGGATAACGTCGAGGTGGTCGAAGGTCAACCCACGGCTTTGGATGAGACCCTAAATATGGAAGGCCCCATCATCAAGATCGTCAACGGAATTTTAATCAAGGCGATCAAATTGGGGGCGAGTGATATCCATTTTGAACCCTATGAGAGAACATTTCGCGTGAGGTATCGGATTGATGGCGTGCTGGTTCGGGATATGTCCCTTCCCATCCAGATTAAAAACGCAATGATCTCACGCCTAAAAATTATGGCCAGATTGGACATTGCTGAAAAACGACTCCCCCAGGACGGAAGGATCAAATTGCGGCTTGGGAAGGGACGAGAGATGGACTTCCGGGTCTCTTCGATCCCGATTCTTTTTGGTGAAAAAGTTGTTCTCCGTTTGTTAGATAAATCTGCTCTTCAATTGGATATGACAAAATTAGGGTTTGAGGAATCCTCCCTGGCTGATTTAAAGGCGGCCATCCACAAACCTGTCGGAATGATCCTCGTCACCGGACCGACAGGAAGCGGGAAAACCACCACCCTTTATTCTGCCTTATCCGAATTGAACAAAGAAACCGAAAATATTATTACGGCGGAGGATCCGATTGAATATAATTTTATGGGGATCAATCAGGTTCAGATGCATGAAGAAATTGGGCTCACCTTCGCCTCCTCCCTCCGATCCTTTCTCCGCCAAGACCCGGATATCATCATGGTCGGCGAGATTCGTGATTTCGAGACCGCTCAGATCGCTGTTCAGGCAGCCTTAACCGGACATCTTGTTCTGAGTACCGTTCACACCAATGATGCCCCCGGAACGGTGACCAGGTTAATTGATATGGGAATCGAGCCTTTTCTCATCTCCTCCGCCATCATACTCATTCTGGCCCAACGATTAATTCGAAAAATCTGCATGGATTGCAGAGAACCCATTAAAGTTCATCCTCAGCTTTTAATCGATTTGGGGATTCCGCCAGATGAGGTTAAATCCTTCCCTGTCTATAAGGGGAAAGGATGTCCCATTTGCAATAATACCGGTTATAAAGGACGAATCGGACTATATGAAGTGATGCCGATGAAAGAAGAGATCAAAGAGCTTGTTTTATCAAGGGCTTCCACCTCTGAAATAAAAAAGGAAGCGATGCGGTTAGGGATGAAGACATTGAGACAAAGCGGAATTAATAAGATTAAGGATGGGGTTACGACCATAGAAGAAGTCTTTCGCTCGACGATCGAGGATCGGTGATCCATTGAAAATTTCGATGGAGGGGAAGGAAAATGATTGAATTACAAAAATTGCTTGAATTCGTTATTGAGAAAAAGGCCTCCGATTTGCATATCACCACAGGGTCTCCCCCTCAATTTCGAATTGACGGAAAGTTAATGGCTATTGATAACACGGTCTTGACTGCTCCCGAGACAAAAAGGCTCTGCTACAGCATCTTAACGGATGCCCAGAGACATAAATTTGAAGAAGACTGGGAGCTGGACTTCTCTTTTGGAATTAAGGGATTAAGCCGTTTCAGGGGAAATATTTTTATGCAACGTGGAGCCATAGCGGGTGCGTTTCGAGCCATCTCTTTCGATATTCTCAATTTTTCCGAACTGGGCATTCCCGGTGTGGCCAATGAATTGCTCAAGAAACCCAAGGGGCTTGTCCTCGTAACGGGTCCAACCGGAACCGGAAAATCGACGACCTTAGCGGCGATGATCGATAAGATCAACAATGAAAAAAGTGCCCATATCATCACGATTGAAGATCCGATTGAATACCTTCACCGCCACAAAAATTGCATCGTTAATCAAAGAGAGGTCAATTCGGACACAAAAGGATTCACCCCCGCCCTTCGACATATCCTCCGGCAAGACCCGGACATCATTCTCATCGGTGAGATGAGAGACCTGGAAACGATCGAAGCGGCCCTCATTTGCGCCGAAACAGGCCATTTGACTTTTGCAACTTTGCACACCAACTCCTGTGTTGAAACGATCAACCGTATCATCGATGTCTTCCCCCCTCACCAACAAACCCAAATCCGGACACAACTTTCCTTTGTTTTGGAAGGTGTTTTGGCTCAGCAACTGATTCCAAAGGTGGGAGGGAAAGGACGCGCCCTGGCCATGGAGGTGATGATTCCGAACCCGGCTATTCGAAACCTTATTCGAGAGGATAAAATCCAACAGATCTATTCACTGATGCAGGTTGGGCAAGCTAAATTTGGGATGCAGACGATGAACCAGGCTCTCCTTTCACTGGTGGAACGTCACCTTATCTCCTTAGAGGACGCCATGGAACGAAGCCATAACCCAGACGAATTTCGTCAGATGCTTTCCACCTCCAATGTCTCTTCAGTGAAGAGGGAAAGGCCCATGAAAACAGCCTGAACACTTTACCTCACACGGCCCGGAGCCTGTTTGGCTATAAAAAGGTCACATTTAGATGAAATTTTATTTTCAAAACAGAGGGGAATGAATTATGCCAATCTACAAATGGGAAGGAAAAACCGTTAAGGGAGCCCTTAAAAAAGGGGAGATGGAAGCGCCCAACGAGTCAGCCATTCGGGTCCACCTCCGACAGCAGAATATTATTCCGACCAAAATTGTTTCAAAGGGGAAAGAAATTCACATCTCCTTACCCTTCAAACAAAAAGTGAAACAACGATCGGTGGCTATTTTTACGCGACAATTGGCCACCATGATCGATGCGGGCTTGCCCTTGGTCCAATCCTTAGAAATTTTATCCCAACAGCAGGAAAATAAAACATTCAAAAAAAATATTCGGGAGATCAGAGAGGATGTGGAAAGCGGCTCGACCTTCGCCGGGGCGCTTAAAAAACATCCTACCACCTTCAATGAGTTGTATACGAATCTGGTCGTTGCAGGCGAGGAAGGCGGAATCCTCGATAATATTCTAACCCGGTTGGCGAATTATATAGAGAAGTCAGAGGCGTTAAAGAAAAAAGTGAAATCCGCCTTGATCTATCCTTCTACCATTGTGGGAGTGGCTGTCATCGTCGTAATGATCCTGATGATCTTCGTCATTCCTGTTTTTGAAACCATGTTTCAATCAGCGGGACAAAATTTACCTCTTCCCACCTTGATCGTCCTCACTCTCAGCAAGATGATTAAGAAATATGTCTTCATTTTCATCCCTGCCGCCATCCTGTTATTTTTCTTGCTCAGGAAATATTATCAAACTTCCGGCGGGAGGGCTGTCATTGACCGTCTTCTCTTAAAAGTGCCTGTGTTCGGGCCGTTGTTTAAAAAGATTGCCGTGGCTCGGTTCTCGCGGACATTAGGAACGCTCGTCAGCAGTGGTGTTCCCATCCTCGATGGGTTGAGTATTGTTTCAAGAACTTCAGGGAACAAAACCATCGAAACAGCCATTCTCAATGCGAGGGCGAGCATTCGGGAGGGCGAAACCATCGCGGAACCGTTGAATCGAAGTGGTCTCTTTCCGCCGATGGTCATTCAGATGATTTCGGTGGGGGAATCCACAGGAGCGCTGGATTCCATGCTTTCAAAGATTGCAGAATTTTATGAAGACGAAGTCGACATCGCCGTGGCTAATTTGACCTCGCTTCTCGAGCCATTCCTCATGGTTTTTCTTGGGGTCGTGATCGGAGGCGTGGTGATTGCTATGTACCTCCCGATTTTCAATATGGCCTCGGCAATCGGTTAACCCCGTTGCTGCATAAAGGTGCGGTTGAATCAGCTGCAAATCACCATTAAAAAGCTGTTTCCGCCACTGTGAGGATACCTTATTTAACGCAACAACCGGGGTTAATATTCCTTGCCTCTCAATGAGATGGAATGGTGAAAACGCGTGGACATGAATTCGACCCTTCTTGATACGCATCAAAAAATGCTTAAAAATGTAAAGGGATTGATGTTGGGGCGAATGATCATCCTGACCGCGCTCCTCGCCATAACCTTCCTTTTTCAAATTTCCGAGAAGAAATCCGTTATCATCCCCCTGACCAGCCATTTCTATTATTTTATCATCCTCTTTTATTTGGTCACGATCGTTTATTCGTTATTTTTAAAAAAAGTGAGGGACCTCTATCGATACGCCTTTTTCCAAATTGCCATCGATCATCTTTTTATCACCGCCTTAATTTATTTCACCGGAGGGAAAGAAAGCTTTTTCCCGATCGCCTACATCTTCACCATTATCGGGAGCAGCATTATTTTCTATAAGCGAGGCGCCCTTTTCTCGGCTTCATTTTCCTCTCTTCTTTACGGACTTCTGTTATTGTTTCAGCTTTACCAATGGATGAGCCCATTCGGTCAATCCGCTTCCTACGACGCTGGCCAAATCTTTTATTCCCTGATCATCTATATGGCCGCCTTTTATATCGTCGCTTTTTTAAGCGGCTCCATTTCTGAGGAGTTGAAGAAAAAGAAAAAAGAGTTGATTCAGAAGCAAGTGGACTACAACCAATTGGAGACATTTAATCGAAATATTATTCAGAGTTTGGACAGCGGACTTCTGACGATCGATCTCTCAGGAAAGATCAATTTTTTGAACCGAACCGCCGAGAAGATCTTGAAACGAAATGGGGAGGAATTAAAGGAGACTTCTATTTTTGACCTGTTCCCAAACATCCAAGATGTCCTGGAACAATTCAAAAAGAAGCCATCAAAACCCTCTTTAGGTTGTCAGCGTTATGAAACACTCCTGAGCCATCATCACGACAAAAAAAATCACCTTGGATTTTCCATCTCTCCTCTTACCAATCCGGAGGGATCCTTCATCGGCCACACTCTCATCTTCCAGGATATTACAAAATTTAAAGAGATGGAAGAACAGATGAAACGAGTGGATAAGATGGCCGCGGTTGGTGTTCTGGCGGCGGGGATGGCGCATGAAATTAGAAATCCTCTCGCTGCCCTCAGCGGGTCGATCCAAATGTTAAAATCCGAACTTTCCTTGAATCCTCAGCAGCAACATCTGATGGAAATCACTTTAAGGGAATCGGAGAGACTCAACGCCCTGATCACAGATTTCCTCCTTTTCGCACAACCTCCTCAAACCCATAAAATGGTCTCTTCCATCGGAAGAATCATTGATGAAACCATTGAGTTGTTCTTGCACTCCCCCTCCGTCCATGACGGGATTCATATCCTGCGACCGAACAACGATGAGGAGATTCGAACCTCCGTAGATCCTGACCAAATAAAACAGGCTTTTTGGAACCTCCTCATTAATGCCGCCCAGGCCATGCCCCATGGAGGAGAGATTCGGGTCCAATGCCAGAAAGGCAACGCCTGGGGAATCCCCCACCTTCCCGCTCCCAGGCAGTTCAACGGGGAGGAATGGGTGAAGATTTCTATCGCTGATTCCGGTCATGGGATTGCCCCGGAGGAGAAAGAAAAAATATTTGAACCCTTTTTCACCACTAAAGAAAATGGAACGGGATTGGGCCTTTCGATCGTTCATAAAATCATTGAAACCCATAATGGTTTGATTAAAGTTGAAAGTGACCTGGACAGGGGATCTACCTTTACCCTCTTTCTCCCCGTCGATTAAAAAGGAAAGCATCATGCTCAAAGATAAAATTTTAGTGGCCGATGACGAACAAAGCATGAGGGAATTTTTGGATATCATGCTCAAAAAAGAGGGGTATAAAGTTTCACTGGCCTCCAACGGAGAGGAGGCCCTTAAGGCCATAGACAATGACCTTTTTGACCTGGTTCTGCTGGATATCCGGATGCCGAAACTGGATGGAATCTCCGCTCTAAAAAAGATTAAAGCCATTGCGCCGGAATCGGTTGTCATCATGATCACGGCCTATGCCTCAGCGGATACGGCGATTAAAGCCATGAAAGAAGGGGCTTATGACTATATTACGAAACCCTTCAAGATAGAAGAAATCAAATTGATTATAAAAAATGCGTTGGAGAAGAAAAACCTCCAAAAAGAGAATATCCTCTTAAAGCAGGTGGTGAAGGATCGTTATCACTTCGGAAATATCATCGGCCAAAGTCCTAAAATGGGGGCCCTGTATGATCTTCTGGAAAAAGTCTCTCCTACGAAAACAAATATTTTGATTACCGGAGAAAGCGGGACAGGCAAAGAATTGGTGGCCAAGGCGATCCATTATAATAGCCTTCGGAAAGAGAAACCTTTTGTGACATTAAATTGTGGCGCCATCCCTGAACCTCTCATTGAAAGCGAGCTCTTCGGTCATATGAAGGGAGCGTTCACCGATGCGATTGCCACAAAGAAAGGATTATTTGAAGTCGCCGATGAAGGGACCATCTTCTTAGACGAGATCAGCGAGCTTCCTCTTCTCATGCAAGTGAAATTGCTTCGGGTGTTACAAGATAGAGAATTTAAGAGAGTGGGGGGGACGGAGGATGTCCGGGTGGATGTCCGCATTATCTCCGCCACCAACAAAGACCTTGAGGAGGCAGTGAGAGAAAAGCATTTTCGCGAAGATTTATTTTATCGCTTGAATGTCATTCAGATCAAACTCCCACCGCTTCGGGACCGAAAAGATGACATCCCGATTCTGGCCAATCATTTCTTAAAAAAATATTCGGAAGAATTAAATAAAAATATTCTAAAAATCTCTCCCGAGACGCTTCAAATCCTACTCCATTATGAGTATCCTGGCAATGTCAGAGAACTTCAAAATATTATTGAGAGGGCAGTCGCTTTGGAAGGGAGCGAGGAACTGACAGCCATCAATTTAAATTCTTACCTGAGTGAGCAGCCTTTTCTTAAAAAAGGATCAATGGATATCGAAATTCCGAGTGAAGGAATTGATCTTGAAAAAATGGTCGAAGACCTTGAAAGAACTCTCTTGTTAAAAGCCTTGGGTAAAACGAGAGGGATAAAAAAGAAAGCGGCAGAGCTTTTACATATCAATTTCCGTTCCATGCGTTATCGTTTAGAAAAATACGGGTTAAATAACGGAATGGACCCTCAATCCGACTGAATCAAAACAAACCCGATCATTTCCTCTTAAACTGTTTATTCAGTTCGTCCAGGGGGAGAACAAAAAAGATGGGTCGCCCATGGGGACAGGTCGTGGAGGGATGGAAAGGAGCGAGGAGTTCTGTCAATTTTTCCATCTCTTCTTTCTTCAAGATAAAGTTTCCTCTGATGGCAGTATGACAAGCCAACGCGATTAAAATGGCATGAAGGGTCTCTTCCCCTTTCCCTGGGTTTTCTAAAAAAGAAAGATCATCCAATATCCCTCTGACAACGGCTTGAGGGTCTTCTAAGTTGATAAAGGAAGGGATGGATCGAAGGGCGAACAGCTTTTCCCCCATGGATTCGATTTCAAACCCCATCGATTTCAATGTCTCCTCCGCCGATTCGACGAGGTATGACTCCTCGGCGGATAACTCCAGTAAGAAAGGGATCAGCAGTTTTTCCGGAACAACAGAGTTGGTTTCATATTCTTTTTTAAATTTTTCGAAAAGAATTCTCTCATGGGCGGCATGCTGATCAATGAAGATTAAATTCCCTTCCCTTTCACAAAGAATGTAGGTTCCCCGAATCTGGCCGAGGACGGAATAAGGGGATTTTTTTTCCAAGACCCATGGTTGTCTCTCCCCCTCCTGAACCTTCAGCACCCCTCCCTCCTTTTCCCCGGTCGGAATAGAGGGAAGGGACAGAGTTTCTTGAATAAAAAAAGAAGGCTGTGCTCCCTCTTGAGAAACTTTTCCTTTTCCTTCATCCCGGGATATCCCTCCTTCTGACGAAAAGGAACCTTCCCCGACCATCCACCGGAGACTTGTCAAAACAGCCTGGTAGATTTTTTCAGGATCTCTAAATTTTACCTCGGTCTTGGTTGGATGGACATTGACATCGACGGTGGAGGGAGGGAGGGTGATGAAGAGAATAACGATCGGAAATTGGCCACTGGGGAGGGTATGCCGATAAGCGTCTAACACGGCTTTATAAATCATCCGATCTTTTATAAAACGTTGATTGACGTAAAAATAAATCCCTTCTGAATTTCTCTTTGAAAAGGAAGGGAGGCTTGCAAACCCTGAGATCTTGGTCTCCCCGTTGTCGAATTCGATGGGACGGAGATGGGAATATATCTCTTTTCCGAAAATAGCTTCGATTCGGACCAAGGGAGATCCTGTCCTGGGATGGTCGTGAAGGGAACGGCCATCGTGGATGAATTTAAATGAAATGGAGGGATGTGCAAGACTCAATCGGTAAAAATGTTGCAGGGCATATCGAAGTTCTGAGCGGATCGATTTTAAGAATTTTCTTTTGACCGGGATATTATAAAAAATATTTTTAACTTCAATCTCTGTTCCGACGGGGCAGCCTATCTCTGAAATCTTCTTGACCTCTCCTCCTTCACAAATCACCTGTGTTCCAGTCAGGGAATCAAACACTCTCGTTCGAAGGGTCACTTTGGAAACCTGGGAAATGCTGGGGAGGGCTTCTCCCCGAAATCCTAAGGTCTGAATGGCATAAAGGTCTTCTGATTTTCTGATTTTACTGGTCGCATATCTTTGGAAGGCCACGGGGACATCCTCCTGATTCATCCCCTCCCCATTGTCCATGACACGAATGAACTGGAGTCCTCCTGATTTGAGCTCAACGACGATCTCCGACCCTCCCGCATCAATGGCATTTTCCATCAACTCTTTCACGATCGAGGCGGGTCTCTCCACCACCTCCCCGGCTGCGATGACTTGAGAGACATGGTCCGGTAGAATGCGAATCTTCCCTGGCATCTTATTAACCCGCTACCCTCTCCCATCGTCAACAAAGGTCCCCATTTTCCTAAACTTTTCGTATCGGAGAGCCAATAATTCTTCTGTATTCATTTTTTCCAATTCTCTCAAGTGCCGCTCGATCACCTCTTTCAGGACTTCGGACATGCCCCTCGGATCACGATGGGCTCCTCCCAAAGGTTCTTTGACAATCTCATCGATCACTTTCAATCGATATAAATCGGTGGCTCTTAACTTCAACGATTCCGCTGCAACCTCCCTCCCCTTCTCCCCATCTTTCCACAGAATCGCTGCACATCCCTCCGGTGAGATCACGGAATAAATTGAATGTTCTAACATCAAAATTCGATCTCCCACCCCAATGGCCAGAGCTCCTCCACTTCCCCCCTCTCCAATCACGACGGTGAGGATCGGGGTTCGCAGCATCACCATCATTTTAAGATTTCGGGCAATCGCTTCCGCCTGACCCCTTTCTTCAGCGCCCACCCCCGGAAATGCGCCGGGTGTATCAATCATCGTCAGAATGGGTTTTCCAAAATTCTCTGCCATCTTCATTAACCTCAAGGCCTTTCGATATCCCTCCGGGTGAGGCATCCCGAAATTTCGATAGGCCATCTCCTTGGCATCCGCTCCCTTCTGATGGGCGATGACGGTCACCACTCTTCCATTGAACTTAGCCATTCCTGCGAGAATCGCGGGATCATCCCCATAGCTTCGATCCCCATGAAGCTCAATAAAGTGATCAAGCATCCACTGGATATAATGAGAGGCCTTGGGTCGATCGATATGCCTCGCCAATTGGGTAATTTGCCAGCCGGTGAGGTTAGAAAATATTTCCTTTTGCAATCGATGAAGTTTTTCTTCCAAATATCCCAATTGATTGTCGAAATGGGTCTGTCTCCCCTTGGAAAACCTTTTCAGGTTTTCAACCTCTTTTTCTAACTCAACCAGTGGTTTTTCAAACTCTAAATAGTGTCTGACCATCCCTTTTCCTGCTTAATCAAAAGAGATATGAGTGGATTTGAAAAGATTCTGAACCGTGTTTTTAAAATGGGTAGAGGGATCCACCGTATATTGGTCCGGAAGAGCCACAATGGTCTCTCGATTGCTTCCATCAATCAGATGAAGAAGAACCTTAGCGGACCCTCTGTGGGTTTCAATAATCTCTTTCAAATGAAAGAGCTGGGAGGAAGTTAAATCAGAGAGTGGAATTTTCATATGGAAAGGATCCATGGAGGAGGGCAACTCCGGAAGAGAATGAACCTCCGTGGCTTTTAACTTGATGGTTTCCTCAGAGATATCAAGCGTTCCCTTGACGAGGAGCGGGCCCCCTCCCCTCAAGCGAGGCAAGGCGGCTTTAAACACCTCAGGGAAAAGGATGACCTCGACAAATCCTTTCATGTCCTCTAAGGTTAAAAAGGCCATTCGGTCTCCTTTTTTGGTAACGATCTCCTTCAATGCACTGATGAGACCGCAGACTCTGACCTCCGCCCCATTCTGAAGTTTTGAAAGAGCGGAAATATCCAAGTCTGTATATTTTTTAATCCGGTCCTGATACGGCGACAAAGGATGACGAAAGATGTAGAACCCGATCGTTTCCTTTTCAAAGGCGATCAACTGGTTTTCTGGAAACTCATCGATGTCTGGATATTCCTCTTCGATCTCTCCGGCGGGCTGGATGAGCATGCTCAGCTGAGGTTCTCCTTTCTTCTTTTTTGCGGATTGGGATTGTTCAAGAAGGTCCCCGAGAACCGTCAACATTTGGGACCGGTAAACTTTCGAAAAGTCAAACGCCCCACATTTAATCAGACTCTCCAGCACCCGCCGATTCACTTTCCTTAAATCAACGCGGCGACAAAAATCATACAAGGATTTAAACTTTCCATGGGCTTCTCGCTCACTCGAGATGATGTCAATTGCCGCATCCCCAACGTTTTTCACTGCGGTCAAACCGAATCGGATCTGGTTCCCGGATACCGCAAAATGTTTAAAACTCTCATTGATATCCGGAGGCAGAATCTCAATCTGCATCTCCCGACACTCAGAAATATACTTAACGATCTTTTCGGCATTCTGCGCCTCGCTCGTGAGCAAGGCCGCCATAAATTCAATGGGATAATGTGTCTTCAAATAGGCGGTTTGGTAAGCGAGAAGAGCATAAGCGGTGCTGTGGGATTTATTAAAACCATACCGGCCGAACGTCTCCATCTGCTCAAATATCTTCTCCGATTTCTTGGCAGGGATTCTGTTCTTTTTAGTCCCTTCGAGAAATTTCTCTTTCTGCCTCTCCATCTCGATGGCGTCTTTCTTCGCCATGGCCCTGCGTAGGTTATCCGCATCTTCGAGAGTAAAACTGGCCAGGGAGCTGGCAATGTGCATCACCTGCTCCTGATAGACGATCACTCCATAGGTATCCTTCAAAATCTCTTCTAAGGCCGGGTGTTCATACCGTATCAACTCCTGGCCATGCCTTCGCTTGATGAACTCGCCTACCATCCCGCTGTCCAGGGGGCCGGGCCGATAGAGGGCCACCAAGGCAATGATGTCTTTAAACCTCTGCGGCTTGAGTTTGATTAAAAGATCCCGCATCCCGGAACTTTCCAACTGAAAGACGCCCAGGGTTGAGCCGGACCCTAAAAGGGCATAAACTTCCGGATCATCCAAAGGGATCTCAGAAAGTTTTACTTTCATGCCTCTGTTCTTTTCAATCAGCTGAATCGTCTGGTCCACCACGGTGAGGGTCTTAAGCCCTAAAAAATCAAACTTGACCAAACCAATGGCCTCCACCTGTTTCATGGGATACTGGGTGACGATTTCACTGTTCTGACCCCGCAGGAGCGGAAGATATTCCATTAAAGGCTTATTGGCGATCACGACCCCGGCCGCATGGGTCGAGGCATGGCGGGCCAACCCCTCTAAAGATTTTGCAATATCAAACAGGGAAGCAATTCGTCCATCTTTGGCGACCGCCTCTTTCAGGGCTGCCTCCTGTTGTAAGGCTTGATCAAGGGTAATATCCAGTTTGTTTGGGATGAGTTTTGCAATCCGGTCTACTTCTGCATAAGGAATCCCCATGACACGTCCCACATCCCGGACGACGGCTTTCGCCTGCATCTTTCCGAAGGTGATAATCTGAGCGACATTCTCTTTGCCATATTTCTCTGAGACATATCGAATGACCTCGTCTCTCCCTTCCATGCAAAAATCAACATCCACATCGGGCATGCTGCTCTTTCGGCCAGGATTCAAAAAACGTTCAAAAATCAAATCATATTCGATGGGATCCAAGTCGGTAATATGGAGGGCATAGGCCACCAGACTTCCGGCCGCGGACCCTCTTCCCGGGCCTACGGGAATATGATGGCTCTTGGCGTAGTGGATAAAATCATAAACGATGAGAAAATAACCCGGGTAGCCCATCGATTTGATGACGTTGAGCTCCTCCTCCAATCGCATTTTGTAACGCGCAGAATAATCCTTGAAATCCTTCTCTCCCTGATATCGGGAAAGTCGTTGTTCTAACCCTTCCCGAGCCAGTTTCTCCAAGTAACTTTCGGTCGTCTCCCCCGCCGGGACAGCGATTTTTGGAATATGCCTCTCATCGAACTGCATTTCAAGGTTGCACCGTTCGGCAATTTCACAGGTGTGAAAGATCGCCTCCGGAGTGCTTTGAAAAAGGGCCGCCATTTCCTGAGGTGACTTAAAATAAAACTCATCCGTTGAGAATTTCATCCGATGGCTATCCTGGAGTGTTTTCCCTGTCTGAATGCAGAGGAGTACCTCATGAGCCTTGGCATCCTTCTGATGGAGATAGTGGCAGTCATTCGTGGCGACAGCGGGAAGGGAAAGTTCGTGCCCGATCTCTAAAAGTCGCTCATTCACCTGCAATTGATTCTCGACCCCATTCTTCTGAATCTCAATATAAAATCGGCGGTCATTAAAAATCTTCCTGTATTCCTCCGCGGCGTGAAGGGCTTTCTTCATCTCCCCTCGCCCAGCCAGAACAGCGATTTCTCCCTTCATACAACCGCTCAGGGCGATCAACCCTTCGCTATATTTGGTCAGTATTTCCTTGTCCACCCTTGGTTTGTAATAAAACCCCTCGAGATGGGCGAGGCTCACCAATTTCAGGAGGTTGAAATAACCTGTCCCATTCTTCACCAGCAGGGTAAGATGGTAGTTCCCTTCTTCTCCCCCCCCGGTTTTTTTCTCAAATCGGCTTCCCGGGGCGACATAAACCTCACACCCAATAATTGGCTTAATCCCATGTTTGATGGCCATCTGGTAAAACTCGACGGCACCGAACATATTTCCATGGTCGGTCAGCGCCACAGCGTTCATTCGATACTTTTTGGCCAAATCGAAGGCATCATCGAATCGAATGGCTCCATCTAATAGGCTGTACTGGCTATGGAGGTGGAGATGGATGAAATCGGAATGTTCCATATCCTGAACTCAATTTCAAATGTCATAATCCACATGTCAAATCAATGACAAATGACTTAATGCTTAATATTCTTTACTGTTCCCCCTGTTGCGCAATTCTCATTAATGACTTCTGATGTTTGGACTTTGGATTTCGTTTGAACTTTGGGCTTTGACATTTGACCTTTCTTGACTTGACTATTCCCACTCGATCGTGCTGGGAGGTTTGGAACTGATATCATAGACGACCCGGTTGACCCCCTTCACCTCATTGATAATTCGATTGGAGAGATGCTCCAAAATTTTATAGGGCAACCTGACCCAATCCGCTGTCATGCCATCCTGGCTCCCAACCACCCTTAACGCAACCACATTTTCATAGGTCCTCTCGTCTCCCATCACTCCCACGGTCTTCACGGGAAGGAGAACCGCAAAGGATTGCCAAACCCGGTTTGAAAAATGTTTCCTCGCCATCTCCTGCATGACAATTTCATCCGCCTCCCTTAAAAGATCTAACCTCTCTGGGGTCACTTCCCCAATGATCCGAATGGCCAGGCCGGGTCCCGGAAAGGGCTGCCTTTTTATAATTTCATCGGGCAGCCCCAATATTTTCCCCAATTTTCTCACTTCATCTTTAAATAATTCCCGAAGGGGTTCCACTAACTTTAATTTCATCTTCTCAGGCAATCCCCCCACATTGTGGTGACTTTTGATCGTTGCAGAAGGGCCTTTTGAAGAGACGCTTTCGATGACATCCGGATACAGGGTCCCCTGGGCGAGATAATTCACCCTTCCACTCTTCTTGGCCTCTTTTTCAAAAATGGAAATAAATTTTTTTCCGATTTTCTTCCTCTTTTCTTCGGGGTCGGTCACGCCTTCGAGTTCATTAAGGAAGGTATTTTCTGCATTCACATAATTTAAGGGTATTTTAAAATGATAACGAAATAAATTCACCACCTGAGAAACTTCATTCTTCCTCAACAGGCCGTTATTGACAAAGACACACTGCAGACGATCACCGATCGCCCGGTGGAGAAGGAGCGCTACCACCGTGGAATCGACCCCACCACTTAAAGCACAGATGACCTTCCCCGTTTTGATCCTCTTTCCCAGTTGATGGCAGGTTTGCTCTAAAAAGGAGTCCAGAGTCCAGAGGCGAGAACATCGACAAACATGGAAAAGAAAATTTCTGATGAGATCGAGTCCCCTCTGTGTATGGACCACCTCCGGATGGAACTGAAGGCCGTAAATTCTTTTTTGAGATTCTTCAATCGCTGCGAATGGAGTGTTCCTCGAATGAGCAATGGAATGAAATCCTGGAGGCAAAACCTTGACCGTATCTCCGTGACTCATCCAGACCACCAGTTGCTTTTTCCCCCTTCCCAAGTCTTTGAACAGTCTTCCCTGATGGTCCAGAGTTAATTTCGTTTTCCCGTACTCTCTTTTCTCTGAGGGGATCACCTTCCCATCGAATAACTGAACAATCAACTGCATGCCATAACAAATGCCTAAGATGGGGATGCCCATTCTGAGGATGGCGGGATGACAGTGAGGGGCATTTTTCTCATAAACACTGGCCGGACCCCCAGAAAATATTATTCCTTGGGGGGACAAAGATTTAATTCTTTCCGCGGAAATATCATAGGGATGGATTTCGCTATAAATCTGGCATTCCCTTATCCTCCGGGCAATCAGTTGGGTATACTGGGAACCGAAATCGAGAATGAGAATTTTATCAAAAGGAGTCTGTTTCTCCATTTTACTATCTCCACTCCTCGAAGGATTGGGAAAAAAGGTAAACCCCGTATCTCCCCGCCCTAAAAAACGGGGTTTTTCTTTTACCTTAGATCTGAAATTGCCTTCCTTCCCAGTCTGAAGATTGGGGCTTTTGGGATAATACGGGGGAAAGGAATTGTTATACGTTTCAATGTCTTAAAAAATATTTTCCATCTTTTAATTCATATCGATAAGAGACCCCTTTGCGATAAAAGAGGTCTTTCTTTTGCAGAAGCTTTGCTGACACCAAATCCCCCAACTGGGAAGGATATTCCCCCTTTTCCAAATAATAGATTTCCAGAGCATTTTTTATTCGTTCCAATTGTGTTTGATGGACCAGGCGCGAGGGGGTCTCAATATTCACCCGTTCGATCTTGGAATCCCAAAAATGATCCAAAAATTTTGGTTTGAAATAGATGAGAAGGGCAAAGATAAAAACTAAAAAGGCACCCCAGGACACATAAAATAAGGCTTCTTTGAAATTGACCATGCTGGCCTTCTTGATGAGGCTGGGGGTCCGAACCCCGGCTTTTTCGATCAGCCCCGAATCCAAGAGATTCACTAAAATTTCACTGGCATTAAATTTTCCAAGCAGGCTTCGGTCAATAATTTCCTGAACGGTGCGGTTCCCGTCCACCAAATTGTAAATCATCTCCTGTTCGGAGGTCAGTTTCTCTTTCATATAACTTTGAGGCGGGAGGCCCTCGATCGACTTTTCTTCAAACCCAAGAATCTTCTTAAAAACCAGGTGAGGGGAAAAAATCTTTTTTTCAATCTCAGACCATTCATCGACCATCCGAAGGATGTTTAATAACACTTGCTCGGTGCTCAGGGCGAAGGGGATCTTTTTGTAGCTTTCTACTAATTTTAAGTCAAAGTTGAAGTTCCCATCTTCCCACCAAAAAAGATCGTAAATGGTTTCATAGATTTGGGTCGAAATCACTTTCAGCACATCTTCTTTGGTGAGAAGTTGAAGTTCTACCAGGATTTCACCCAAATATTTGAGTGTCTCCTTTTGAATTTTTAGAACCCGATCCAATTGTTCTTCAGAGATCAATTGGGCTTTTACCAATATCTCACCGATGAGATCCTTCTTCCCCCGATAATTCGAATAAATATGGACGATCATTCCATCGATAAAATGGATCTCTACGAGATCTTTTCCTCGCTTAATTTTCAAAACACCTGTTTTGAGCTGTTGCCCGATGAGCTGGATAATTTCGGTAATACTGAAGTCTTTTAACGTTCCCTGCAAGGCCATGGTTACTTCCTCTTAAGTTCCTCTCTGATCATAAAGGAGGTTTCCTTTCACCGTTCGGAGAGCTTTTAACGTCCAACCGATCGCCTTTCCATTGTTTCGAATCTTGGTTTAAGCCGATAGAGATGTCGAGTCGAAAGGATGTAGAAAATGAGGAAGAGCCCGCCCCAGAAAATCCACTCGAGAATGGTTGAATAAAGTTGAGGGATGGGGGAAGGCATCACTCCGCGCCAATAAAAAAATCTTAAAATGAAAATAAAAAAGATGAAGAGGAAAAAGATTCCCCGGAAAATCTGTTCTCTCCATAAATAACCGAAGCCGACCAGAAAGAACGAGAGGAAACGGCCGACTAGGTGATCCTGTTTTTGAAATTGGCTAACCTGAAAAGATTTCTTATCGACAATCTCCGGATGCAGTTTTTCTTTTTGAACAAAAATACGATGACAGTTGAAACAAATATAATCTTGTTCGGAGGTCCCCAAATAAAATCGGTAAGTCGGACTTCCGCACATCGGGCACCGCGTCAAAAACCGCTTCGCTCGACTGTACCGGGAAATCCCGATTAAAAACCCCAAAAATAAAATGGGGGCCAAAAATGGAATTCTGGAGGGAATTTTTTCAAACCAAGCCTTGAACAGACGGAACAGAAACCCCTCCTTCCCGATAAACTGCCCCAGGAGTCGATTCCAGAGCCTCTGAGGAGTTAAAACCTCATCGTGAACGAGCCGGTTGGGGTGAGAAGGTCTGTTCGGGGGGTCAATGCTCGTATAATAATCCACTAATTTAGGATCCAGCTGTCGTGCCTTCTGAAAGGCCTTATCCGTCTTTCCGGAAAGAAAGGTTTCTTGTACATAAGCTCGGTAAAGGTTGTAATAATAAGCTCCTCGATCGGGATGAAGATCGATGGCCTGTTGATAGGAAGCAATGGCTGAGGAGGTTTGTTTTTGGGCCAGGTAGACATTCCCCAAATTGGAAAAGGCTTCGCTGAATTTAGGATCCTGCTCGACGGCTCTCCGATAATATCCTTCCGCCTCAAGATAATGGCCTCGCCTCTTTTCTGCAAGCCCGAGGGAAAAAAGGACTTCAGAATCGTTGGGATGGGCCTCCAACCAGGCCCGTAATTTATCTTCCCCTCTCCCTCCCCAGTCTTCATGGTTCACCCGATTCATTTCCAAAATGATACCCGAGGATGCCCCATCCAAAAAAGCGGAGGAGGCGCGAAGGAAAAAAGGGAAATAAACTAAAACAACGAGGAAGACGACAATGAACCGTTTTTCTCTCTTCGTCACATAACCCCATAATAAAACGGACCAATAGAAAAGAGCCCAGAGGATGTCCAGACGGAGGAAAAAGGGAATTAAAAGAATGAATATCTTCAAACTGCTGATGAGGAGCCTTGAAATCTCCTGAGATAAATTTTTTCGAATGTCATAAAAGTAGAGGGGAAAATATTTGACCATGACGACGATTCCGAAAATAATAAACGTCACGAGGAGGGCATTGGAAAGAACATAGAACATATTATAAAAAAGTTTAAGAGAACTGGGGGTATGATAGAATTTTGCAATTTCCCCCTTGAACACCTGAGGAAGAATTTTATGGAGTTGAAATGGATTTTGGCTCCAAAGGGCCCACGCTAATCCGAAATAGGGTTGAGGAAGATCAGGCGAAAATCTTACAGAGTAGACTGCCATCTGAACGGCCCGATCCGCCTCCCCTTTTTTTCTCGACTGTTCGGATTCTCGTATCAATAAGAGAGAGAGGATGGGGACATTCCGAATCCCCTGATCCAATTTTAATTGGTAAAGTTGATCTAACTCTTTGGGCTCCAAGTTGGGCCTCTTGTGAGCGCCCCAAATTCGATCGGCAGACGCTGGGCTCTCAACGGAAAAGAATTCTTTTGAAAAAGGAAGGGTTTCCTTTTTCGTAAAGACCCCTGCGTAATAGAGAAAGGAAAAAATTGAAAGAATTAATATGAAAATTGCCTTTTTCATAAAACGACCCTTCTCGTGAGAGCGGTTTTATTCCAACCGGTAATTTGGGGCCTCTTTCGTAATGATGACATCATGGACATGGCTCTCTTTTAATCCCGATGAGGTGATCCGAATGAACCTTGCCTTTTTTTGCAAATCTTGTATGCCTTGAGCCCCCAAATACCCCATTCCAGCCTTCAACCCCCCAATGATTTGTTGGATACTATAGGAAAGAGCTCCCCGGTAAGGAACCCTTCCCTCAATTCCTTCTGGAACCAATTTTGTTTCACTTTCCACATCCTCCTGAAAGTATCGATCCTTACTCCCCTCTTTCATGGCCTCGATGGACCCCATCCCTCGATAAACCTTATAACTCCTCCCCTGATATAGCACGATCTCCCCCGGACTTTCATCGGTTCCAGCGAATAAATTGCCAATCATGACCGATTGTGCCCCCGCCGCAATGGCTTTCGTAATATCTCCGGAAAATTTTATTCCACCGTCTGCGATAATAGGGATTCCGCATCGTTCCGAGACTTCAGAGGTTTCTAAAATGGCGGAGAGTTGCGGAATCCCCACTCCAGCAATGACCCGCGTGGTGCAGATTGATCCGGGGCCAACGCCCACTTTCACTGCATCGACCCCTGATTTAATGAGATCGAGAACGCCCTCCGGGGTCGCCACGTTGCCCCCGATGAGTTGGCAATCCGGAAAATTTTGATGGGTATCCCGCACAGCCTCCAACACATCCTTGGAATGACCATGAGCCGTATCAATCACTAAGACATCGACTCCCGCCTTGATCAGGGCCTCCGTCCTCTCCTCCCTATCTTTCCCGGGGCCGATGGCTGCCCCCACTCGAAGACGGCCATGAGTATCTTTGCAGGAGTTCGGATACTTTCTCATCTTCTCGATGTCTTTGATGGTGATGAGTCCCTTTAAATTATTTTGTTTATCCACGACCAGTAATTTTTCTATCCTATTTTTATGAAGGATTTCCTTGGACGCCTCCAGGGTGGTCCCGACCGGAACCGTAATGAGATGCTCTTTGGTCATGACGGTAGAAATCTTTTCTTGCAGCCGCTTTTCAAATCTTAAATCCCGATTCGTCAGGATTCCAACCAGCTTCCCATTTTTCGTAATGGGAACCCCCGAGATTCGATATTTTTTCATGACCTCCAGGGCTTCATGAATTTTTTGTTCTGGATCCATGGTGATCGGATTAAGAATCATTCCGCTTTCGGATTTTTTCACTTTATCCACTTCGGTGGCTTGATCGGATACAGGCATATTCCGATGAATAATTCCAATCCCTCCCTCCTGGGCCATGCAGATCGCAGTCCTGGATTCCGTGACCGTGTCCATGGCGGCGCTGACCAATGGAATATTTAGTCGAATCGTCCGGGTCAATTGGGTGCTGACATCCGTCTCCTTGGGCAAGACCTCAGAAAAAGCCGGGACGAGCAAAACGTCATCAAACGTCAGATACTCCCTGATCTCTTTAGGATGGTTCCCTGTCATTTTCCCTCACTTCCCTCATCCAGTTTTGATTTGATATATCAAACGAATCTTCATTTGTCAACTTAACATTATCCATTCCATCCATGGATTGGCCTCCCTCCCATAATTTTCGATCGATGCCCTGAAAAAAATCTTCCAGACTTTCCGGGGAAAGGGCAGAAATGGAAACGCCGTCATATTTTTTACAGATCCCCTTTCCTTCCTCTCGATCCAACCTATCCTCTTTATTAAAGACCCTTAGTCTCGGGATGGTATCCAGGTCTAACTCGATGAGGATTTTTTCAACGGTCTCAATATGCTCTAAAAAATGGGGATGGCTCATGTCGATCAGATGAAGGATCAGATCTGATTCTTTCAACTCATCGAAGGTGGGTTGAAAGGCCCCCATCAGGTCTTTCGGCAAATCCCTGATGAATCCAACGGTATCCGTCATCACCACTTGATGAAGGGCAGGAAACCGTAATCTCCGGGTCGCCGTGTCGAGGGTGGAAAAGAGTTTATTCTCAACTTGAAAATGACTTTGGGTGAGGAGGTTAAAGAGAGTCGATTTCCCCGCATTGGTATAGCCGACGATGGAAAGGATGGGAATTCCTGCTTTGGCCCTCCGGGATCTTCTCTGTTCCCTTCTCCTGCACATTCTCTCCAATTCTTTTTCCAGGAGGCGAATTCGATCCCTGACTCGGCGTCGGTCGATCTCTAATTTCGTCTCTCCCGGCCCGCGTCCCCCGATTCCCCCTGTTAGTCTCGAAAGGGCCAATGTCTTCTTAGCCAACCGGGGAAGCAAATATTTTAATTGGGCCAGCTCAACCTGAATTTTCCCATCGAGGGTATGCGCCCGCTGGGCAAAAATGTCCAAAATAAGTTGGGTTCGGTCAAGGACTCTCAGTTCGGTTAGATCGGAAATCGTAGACATCTGACCCGGAGTTAAATTTTGATCAAAAATAATCAAATCGACTCCCCACTGCATGCATCGGACCAACAACTCTTTCAATTTCCCTTCTCCAAGCAGGGTTGTCGGGGATATATTTTGTGGCCTTTGAATAATGGAATCGACGGCAAAGACCCCGCTCGATTCTGCCAATTCCTTCAGCTCTTCCATTGAATTCTCTAATCTTTCACGTCTATCCTTGCTGACACTGATGAGGATGGCTTTCTCTTTAACTCCCCTGAGCGGAATGGACTTTTGTCCTTTCTGGAACTCATCTTCAAGGGATTGGATCCAATTTAAGAAATCCACATCAATATGTCTTATGGAGGATGGGGGATCAATCTGCCAGACTTTATCATTGGGATTGCTCGGGAGGAGATGGGCGGTGTGGGTCAATCCCGAGGTTTTGCTGCCATTGGCATGAACGGCTACCATCATATCCAGTCTCAAAAGGGCGAGGTCCGTCAGATCTTCTTCGTTCAATGGTTCTCCCTGAAGGTGGGTATGAATGAGGCGAAGGCCTCTTAACCTGAGGATTCCAGTCCGATACCGGGAGAGATCAGGAATTGTAATCCCCCTTTGATCTCCGACAATGACGAATTCGATAGATCCTCGGCGGCTTACCAAAATACCGATTTGACGCCGGATTTCATTAGAAAGATCGGTCAGGAGGCGGACGATTTCAGGCGTAACAATTTTTTGAGGAGGGATTTTCCTTCTGTAGATATGCTCAATTCTTCTGATTTGATTCGGTTTTAGACCGAACAGATTTCCGTAAACTCTGTTAATTTATTCCTCCTTTTTAGGTCAATTTTAATACGTCGGAGGAATGAAGTCAACTCTCCCGGGTTCTCCTGCCTCTCCCTGTTTCTCAACCCTGACCTGCAGGAAATGGCTGACGACCCACAGATTCGTAAGAAGATGGCCTGTCATTCGGGCAGTTGTGAATGAGGAATTTGCTTTTGTTAAGGCCATGAAAGGGATGATTTGATCTGAAAGGTAGAGGTCGATACCCCCCCCGGAACGTAAATAATCTTTCAAGTCATCCACCGCTTCGTCAGCCACTCTTTCAGCCGGTTTACCTTTCTTGCCCAGTGACGAAAACCCTGCGAACGCCTTTTCATGTTCCGCTAATAAAAACAAAAAAGAACCCGGTCCATTCGAAGAGACGTCATGGAGAACATTTATCTCGGGTTCGATATTTAGTTCTTTCTGGATTCTTTGGACCGCTTGATCTTTCTGTCTTTCTGCCACGTGCCGGGGAAGATTGGACCGGGCGGAGAGTCCCCAAATCCTTTTCAGTGAACCCCGGTCAGTCAAATGCAGCGGCTTTAATTCCTGAGCAGGATTGATATTTAATTGAATCCTCCCCCCTCCTCGAGGATAAAAGCCCCACTTTTCAATGGCGGCGTCAACAGAAATTCCCATCGGTTCAAGAGTGGGCAATAAAACCCTCAAGAAATAATGAAAGGGTGGACTCCATGGAACGTGGGTGCCGCCGACCAAGGTCACCCTTGAAGGCCCCTGTGCTAAACAAAGAGGAAGGAAAATCGCCTGGAGAAGGAGGATGACGGAGCCTGCAGTCTTCACTTCGAAGTGATAATCTCCGGAGATAATCTCTTTAGGGCAAAAGGAAATTGTTTGAGATCCAAATTTCACTCCTTCCGTCTTTGCCTCTGTAATTTGGGCCAATGCTTCCACCGCTTCAAGATGTTGGGCTTGGAGCCCCGGGTTCATTCTCTTTGATCGGATGTGGTGAATGGTAAACGGTCTCTTCAGAATGGCAGAGAGGGCAAGAGCCGTTCTTAATATCTGCCCTCCCCCTTCACCATACGAACCATCTATCTCAATTGGCTTTTCTTCCGCGATACTCATTAACGCTAACCCTATTAAAAAGAAAATAGACAATCCATATCGATGGCGGGAAAAGGAAAAAGAAGTTATATATTAATGGTATACTGAATATCTTAAAAGTTTTTTTATTAAAGGTTAAATAAAATTGCCTGAACTCATCCTGTTGGGATCCGGAACCGGTGTCCCCTCGCTGAGGAGATCGTCTCCGGGCTTAATGATTATCTCAGATCAAACCCGTATGATGATTGACAGCGGTCCCGGAACGTTGAGGAAATTGTTAGAGGCGGGTCTTACCTATCGTGATGTGGATCTCATCCTCTATACCCATCTCCACCCGGACCATACATCGGATCTCGTCCCGACTCTCTTTGCGTGTAACTATGGAGACTTTCCAAGAGAAAAGGATCTTTTATGCATCGGGGGGCCTGGATTTAAATCTTTCTTTGAGGAATTGAAAAAACTCTATGGCCCATGGATTGAGTCTCAAACTTACCATTTGACGGTCAAAGAGGTTTCCAAAGAACCCTTGCTCTACCGGGACCTCAAAATCCTATCAAAATCCATGGCTCATATTTCCGGAAGCGTAGGGTATCGGGTGGAATTCAGAGATGGCAAATCGATCGCTATCTCCGGAGATACGGATTATTGTCAAAATATTATTGACCTGGGTTTTGAAGCAGACCTTCTTGTCCTGGAGTGCTCTTTCCCGGATGAGAAAAAGGTGGAAGGTCATCTTACCCCCTCTCTAACAGGAAGGGTTGGATTAGAATCACATTGCAAAAAACTGCTCCTCACCCATCTTTATCCTGTTTGTGACAAATTTGATATTCTTGAGCAATGCAGACAGGTCTACCGGGGTGAGGTCCTGTTGGGAGAGGACCTGATGAGGATAATCATTTGACAATCCCATTATTTTGGGATATTTTGTTTCCAAGGAGGAGAAATCTTGAAAAAATACAAGATCTTAATATTCTTTTCCATTCTCATTCTGTTTCCCTTCTTTCTGGTTATCTTAGGCCAAACTCAGGAAAAGGCTCCCGTCTTTACGATCGAAGTCGATGGGATCATTAATCCCGCCACCGCAAAGTTTATCATCGAATCGATTGATCAGGCTTCTCAACAGGGCGCTCAATGTCTGATTATCCAATTGGATACTCCTGGAGGTTTAATGGAGTCCATGAGGATTATCGTTAAAAAGATTCTATCCGCCAACATCCCGATCATCGTTTATGTGGCTCCAAGTGGCGCCCGTGCGGCCTCCGCAGGAGTTTT
>DCUS01000010.1 GCA_002327885.1 Syntrophaceae bacterium UBA2208 | reverse complement strand
ACTTGCGGGACTACGGAGGACAGGTCGCGCATGGCGCAAGGCATGAGGGAGAGCCAAAACCCCAAAACAAGATTGTAACGCCTAACCGTATTTTTCAGTCAAGAACTCCAACCCGTCTGACCGGCTGGCAAGGGGCACTACCGCACTACCAAATATAATCGGGAAATTGTAGGGGTGATATCTTATAATTTTATCGAATGCTTCTATGGGAAATGGAGGGTGGGTTTAACCCATGGCGGATGTAGACAAGAAGTTTATCTATGAAGACGGCGTGCGCTTTGAGGTGACCCCTTATGGACTCCTCTGCTGTCCGGAAGAGAGCCAGGACAAGAAGCATCGCTGCCCTGACTGCAAATTCTGCCAATGGTGTTCTCATTCGCGATGCAGTCTCTGTCTTGATCAGAAGAGATACGAACGATTGGAGTAATGATGAAGAGTGTTAGCCGTAGAGATTTTATAAGGTACACTGGAGTGGCCGGAGGAGTTTTATTGATGGGAATAGATGGAGGGAAAGCAATGTCCGATGAAGCGAGCCGTGTGGCATTGGTGAAGACGGATGACAGAAAAAGCGGGGTCAAGATAACTCTGAAAGCCCTTCATTTTAATCCTGTCAAAGGGAAGAATGTTTTGATCAAACCCAATTTTAACACAGCAGATGTGACGCCGGGCTCCACACACAATGACACATTAGTTGCCTTAATCGAGGAGGCCTGGAAGATGGGGGCAAGATCGATCAGCCTCGGAGAAAGAAGCTATCCACCTACCCGCGAAGTGATGGAGAGAAAGGGAATTTTGCCCATTCTGGAAAAATTGAATGTAAAGGTCATTGACTTCGACGATCTTGATCAAAAGGACTGGGTTTTATTCAAGCCTAAAAAGAGTCACTGGACGAATGGATTTCGGATTGCACGACCCATTCTCGATGCAGAATGTCTCATCTCCACTTGTTGCTTGAAGACCCATCAGTATGGGGGAGTCTTCACCTTATCCTTAAAACTCCATGTGGGAGTGGTCCCTACCTCCCGTCATGGATACGAGTACATGAGGGAACTTCATAGTTCTCCACATCAACGGAAGATGATTGCGGAGATTAATGAACCCTTTAAACCCGCCCTGGTCCTCCTTGACGGAATGGATGCTTTTGTGGATGGGGGACCCATGACCGGGAAGCATGCAAAAGGAGAGGTCTTCCTCGCCTCTACCGATCGCCTGGCCATGGATGCCGTTGGAGTGGCCATTTTAAAATTTCTCGGAAGCAACCAAAGCATCATGAAGCCAAAGATATTTGAACAAGAGCAGATTGTTAGGGGAGTGGAACTTGGGTTAGGGGCCTCCTCTCCTTCGGAGATTGATTTGATCCCTGCCGATGTTAATAGCCGAATCTATCGAGACCAGATATTAGAGATATTGAAGAAGGGATAATCATAAAGGGTTCATCCTTGCCCTAAATGGATGAAAGGTTCCAACATGAAATATTATGATGCTCATATTCATTTTTTTTATCAATGCTCTTTAAACGAACTCAAAGGGAAATTCGGTTTTTTAGAAAAGATAGGTTTTGCCAGTATTAATATCTTGGTGATAAGCGAGTTTCCCGAGGAAATAAATACTTATCTGAAGATGATTCCCGGGGCCTACCATCCCTATGTCACCCGGAAAGCCCTTGAAAATCAAAAAGACCCTTTTCCCGTTATTCAATTATTCCATCAACCGGAAACGATCCCCTTTTTAGACGCCCGGTTTATTGAAAATAATATTGAAGAAAAAATCAAGATGTCCAGGCAGAAGGGCTATCAGGGCGTTAAACTGCTTTTTGTCCCGGAGGAAGATAGCACGCTGCGAATAGATGGCATGGAGAAGACCTTTGGTCGACCATGCAAGCAATCTGAGAAGATTACATCGTTGATCATCGAACATGCCTCCACCCAGGATATGCCGATCCTGATCCATGTTGATTTGAGAAAATACGGAGACTTTGTTGGAGAAATACTTGGGAGTTATCCCAAAACCAATTTTAATATTCCCCATTTTGGATTTTCCAGGAAGGCCATCTCCTCTCTTTTAGACAGACATTCAAATTGTTACACGGATACGGCCTCTTTAGAATCTTTTATGGAAAAAGATCCGGTGTCCTATAAAAGCTTTATCCAACAATATCAAGATCGTATCCTTTTTGGAAGCGATGCGGTGATCGGTCAGCCGGAGAGAGTCCAATCCACACTTGATTTTATCAGTCGATTTATTGAAAATAGGGAAATATTCCATAAGTTAGTTAACAAAAATTACAAGAATTACATATCTAAATCTTTTTCCAAAACCTCTCCGCTCCCATGATTTCTCGCATCAGGTCAGGGGGAGATCTTCTTCGCCCTCCAAGAAGGCCTAAGCCATCCGTCAACCTCTCCAAGCTCTTCAAATTTTTTCACTCAGATCAGAACGAATCTGTGGTAGGATAAAAGCGGGAGGAAGACCATGAACGAGACCATTGAATTCAAGCTGAATCAGAAGTCCTTACGATTGTCCGCTGATGGGGAACGGATGCTTTTATGGGTTTTGCGGAGCGATCTTGGACTGACCGGCACCAAGTATGGCTGCGGGAAGGGAATCTGCGGAGCCTGTACGGTCCTTATCAATAATAAAGCTTTCCGGTCCTGTCAGGTTCCTTTAAAGGAGATTCAGGGTAAGGAAATCCTCACTATTGAAGGGTTGGGGCAAAACGGACAACTCCATCCGCTCCAGAAGGCGTTTATCGAACATGATGCCCTGCAGTGCGGGTTTTGCACACCGGGCATGATTTTAAGCGCTTATAGTCTGCTCATGGAAAAACCCATGCCCACAGAGAGCGATATTTTCCAAGGAATGAACGACAATCTCTGTCGTTGCGGAGCCCATCCACGGATCGTGCTGGCAATTCAGAGTGCAGCGATCGAGCTTCGTAAATCCCGTTAGAAATTCCACTCGTTGAATGATGCCTCAAGGAGGAGGTCATCGATGGAGGATGAAAGGTCGAAAAGTACTTATGCGGATAATGGAGAGGGCTCTTTTCTTCTCAACCGGAGGCAATTCTTAAAGTCTCTGGGTGGAGGTATTTTAATCCTCTTCTTTTCCGGCGAGGGCGCAGAGACCCAGCGGCCTGGAACACAAGGCCCCCTGGACTTCAATGCTATCCTGAGAATCGGGGAGGATGGCCGGGTGACCTGTTACACCGGTAAGATTGAGATGGGACAGGGTATCGTTACTTCCCTCGCACAAATGCTCGCGGAGGAACTCGATGTCCCGTTGAGCTCCGTTGATATGGTGATGGGGGATACCGACCTCTGCCCATGGGATATGGGAACATTCGGCTCAAGAAGTACGAAGTATTTTGGGCCTATTTTGAGAGAGGCTGCCGCTGAAGCAAAGGGTGTATTGATTCAACTTGCCACGGGGTATCTTAAACTGCCTGAGCATCGATTGATCACAAGAGAGGGAGCGGTTTTTGATAAGGAGGATGAGAAACATAACGTTTCATATGCCACGTTGACAAATGGGAAAAGAATCGAGAGGCGTCTTGAAAGAAAGCCTTCCTTGAAACCCATTTCGACCTTCACGGTTTCCGGCAAGCCGGTCAATCGGACGGATGCGTTGGAGAAGGTGACAGGGAAAGCACTATTCACGGGAGATATTCGCCTGCCAGGGATGCTTTATGCGAGAATTCTGAGGCCCCCTACTCACGGAGCCCGTCTCAAAAGTGTTGATACCAATGGCGCCCAAGCAGTCAAGGGCGTCCAAGTCATCAGGGATGGGGATCTGATCGCTGTCCTCCATTCCTGTCCCGACGGGGCGGAAAAGGCGCTGGCCAGAATCAAGAATGAATTCGAGGTGTCAAGGCTAGAAATCAATGAGCACAACATTTTCGATCATTTACTCAAGGTTGCACCCGAAGGAACAAAAGTTCAACAGGAAGGAGATATTGAAAAGGGAAGGGGCCTCGCGAAAATGAAAATCGAAGGAACCTATCTCACCCGTTACGTGGCCCACGCTCCTATTGAAACCCATACGGCTGTGGCCCATGTCGAGGGAAATAAAGTCACTGTCTATGCTTCCACTCAGAGGCCTTTTGGCGCTAAAGAAGAGGTTGCTCAAGCCATCGGAATTCCTTCTAAGAGTGTACGGGTCATCACACCCTTTGTGGGTGGAGGTTTTGGAGGAAAAAGCTGGAACAGTCAGGCTGTTGAGGCAGCCCGGTTGTCAAAGCTTGCGGGAAGGCCGGTGCAGGTGATGTGGAGCAGGGAGGAAGAATTTTTCTATGACACCTTTCAGCCTGCGGCGGTTGTTAAGATCATCTCGGGTCTGGATCATCTGAAACGGATCGTTTTCTGGGATTACCATGTCTATTTCGCGGGAGAGAGAAGTTCACAATTATTCTACGATGTTCCTCACATTCTTACGGCGGCACATGCTTCCTGGTCAGGAGTGCCTGGCGCCCATCCTTTTCAGACATCGGCCTGGAGAGCCCCCGGCAGCAATACGAATACGTTTGCACGGGAGTCTCACATTGACTTGATGGCTGCGCGCGCAGGGGCCGATCCCTTGATCTTCCGTTTGGATCACTTGAAGGACAGGCGAATGCGCAGGGTTCTTGAAACAGCAGCCCGGAAGTTCGGCTGGAAGGCTTCGAAAAGGCCCAGTGGCAGGGGAGAAGGTGTTGCCTGTGCAGATTATCTTGGAACTTATGTAGCAGCGATGGCTGAAGTCGATGTGGCCAGGAAAACAGGAAAGATCCAGGTGCGGAGGGTTGTCTTATGCCAGGATATGGGCCAAGTGATTAATCCCGAAGGGGCGAAGCTGCAGATGGAAGGTTGCGTGATGATGGGACTGGGTTATACCCTTTCGGAAGAGATCCACTTCGATGGCGGCCAAATTCATGACCGCAACTTTGAAACATATGAAATACCTCGGTTTTCGGACATGCCGAAAATAGAGGCGGTGCTTGTTGATCACCCTGATATGCCTCCACAGGGAGGAGGAGAACCTGCTATTATCTGCATGGGGGCAGTGATTGCCAATGCAATTAACGATGCCATCGGGGTTCGTTTGTTTGAACTTCCAATGACCCCGGATCGAATCCTGAAGGCGATGGCAAAGATATAATCTTTCCGTCCAATTCACCGGGGACGGATTCATATTTTTCGTCAAGGAGGTATGATTATGGAAGGATGGAGCGAGGAAGAGATTAGAAATAAAAATTTGATGGCACCCTGCGGTTTATATTGTGGCGTCTGCGGAGTTTATATTGCCACAAGGGATAAAAATGAAAAATTCAGGGCTGTGATGGGTAACCTCTACGGAACAAAACCAGAGGAAACGGAATGTCTTGGCTGCATGCAGCCTGATCCTCCGGGGAAGCTCTATGGGTTTTGCCAAGGATGCACGATAAGAAACTGCGTGAAATCGAAAGGATATTACTCCTGTCATCAGTGTGAGCAGTGGCCATGCAGCAGGATAGAGAATTTCGGCTTTGCCACCGGTATAAGGGTGATGAAAAGGGGGATTCCTCTTTGGCGGGCAAAAGTGGCTGAGCACGGTGATGAGAAGGGAAGTATCGAATGGGCGCAGTCAGAATGTAAGCGTTATCATTGTTCTTCTTGTGGGAAGCCACTTTTCAGGGGGGCCCAACGCTGTCGGTCATGCAAGAACCCCGTCGCTGACGAACTGGATGGATCCCTATGAATTCCCAGGTGTAAGTTCATTTTTTCCTATTTCCCTGATTCTCTCCGATCTGTTTTACCCCGTTAGAAAGCCCCAACATTTATTCTGGGGAGGGTGGAAATATAAATCATCAGCTCCTTATTGAGGGCGGGGTAAAAGCCCCGTCTCTTCTAACGGGGTTTACTCATTTCAGGTCTTTTTTGCCTGAATTGTAAAAGCCTTGATCCGCTCTTAATGATAGTGAACGTCAAAAGAAAGTCGTTGTTGCTTACCTGCTTAAGGCGGGGAAGGAGCGAAGCAACGTGCAAGAGACCTTGAAATTTTGAAGAAAGTGATTATTTTTGGGTTAGAAATTAGAAAAATCAAGGAAGGGAGGGATGGCGTATGGCACAGGAATTAGTACCTTGGAAACCCTTTGAATTTGACCGATTAAGGAAGGAGATGGATCAACTTTGGGATTCCTTTTTTGAGGGAAGGCCAGGCAAGAGAGCCAAGGAAGAAGGGAGATGGCTTCCTTCTCTCGATGTCGCAGAGACCAAGGGAGATCTGGTAGTTAAAGCTGAACTTCCTGGGATGGACCCAAAAGATATTGACATCTCTCTAAATGAAGGGGTTCTCACCATTAGGGGTGAGAAGAAACAAGAAAAAGAGGAGAAGGAAGAAGGGTACCATCTCATCGAGAGAAGTTATGGAAGCTTTGTTCGTTCCGTTCGGCTTCCGAAGGATGTTCAGAGCAACAAGATCGAGGCCTCTTTTAAGAATGGAGTTTTGAAAGTAATTCTCCCAAAATCCGAAGAAGCCAAAAAGAAAGAGGTTAAGATCAAGGTGGAGTAACCCCTTTTTTTCTTAAACTTGAGAATAGAGTCAATGCGATCAAAGGAAAAAAGGAAATACAGACCTTGAAATTTTGGAATGCATAATTATATTTTGGACAAAGTTAAAGAAAGGAGGTGTTCAATATGGCCATTATTCGATGGAAACCTATGGACGAGGTAGATCATCTTCGCCAGGAAGTCGATCACCTGTTTGGCAATTTTCTTTCAGGCACCGAACCATTTTTTAGCCGTGCTTACCCGGCCATCAACCTTTCAGAAAAGGAGAACCACTTTTATGTCCGGGCCGAATTTCCGGGGTTGAAGCCTGAAAGTCTTGATATTTCTGTTGTTGAAGGAAGGCTTCAGATCAGGGGAGAGCGGAAGATTGATATTGAGGAACAAAACACAAGTTATCACCGCAAAGAGCGGGAAGCAGGATTTTTTAGAAGGACGATTGCTTTACCAGCCAAGGTGGATTCAGGTAAAGTATCAGCCGGTATGAAGAATGGGGTTCTGACGATCACCCTTCCCAAATCGGAAGAGGCAAAACCCAAAAAGATTTCAGTAAAAACACAGTAAAGGAGGGGGTGTATAAAATGACGACCAAAGAGATGGAGCTTAAAGAAAAGAAAGAAATAAAAAAGGAGGCAGGTGAAGGGACTCGGCCCGGTCCTGTTTTTGTTCCTGCCGTGGATATTCTCGAAAATGAGAAAGAACTCATTGTCCTGGCCGATATGCCGGGTGTGGATAGTAAAAATGTTGATATTGATTTGAGAGATAATCAACTGACTATTATTGGTCGAATCGATGAAATCGAAGACGAAAAGGAAGTTTCCCTCTACAAGGAGTTTCACTGGGGTGATTACTACAGGATGTTTACTTTATCCGATGTCATTGATCAAGGAAAAATCACAGCCAAAATGGAAAACGGGGTTCTGAGGTTGGTCCTACCCAAGGCTGAAAAGGCGAAACCACAAAAGATTGCAGTGACTGCAAATTAATCATTCAATTCGGGCAATTCGGGGCATTCAGGGGTAGCCTTCTCAGGCTACCCCGCCTCGTAATAACCCCCCTAACCGCTTCCCTATAAGTTCCACAATCCATTTATTTCAGATTTTAAAAATGCGTTTTGAGGTAACATCTTCAGCTGTATATTTTTATTATTCTACCTGGCCTTTATGTATAAATATTTTATTAATT